>NZ_JAVRCC020000075.1:0-30870 GCF_034530975.2 Nostoc sp. DedQUE07
TGGCGGGGTGGGGTTCTTCGGGTTTAATAAGCAATCAAGCGGACATGATATGACATCCGTAAGCTAATCAACCAAATTGCGATCGCAGAAGCACAATTACATAACACCCAATTTCTCGCGCCCTGCGTCAAAGGTGGACGAGTTTGCACACGGGTAGCCGGAATGGTTTACACCTTCAGCCCAAAGCCTAGTAACATTTGAAGGTTGGGGCATCTTTCAGGCTGTGGATGAAAAAACAGCAACGGTTGTAGCGGTACCTTAAATCAATTCCACGATCGCAGCGATTACTGGACAGTCGATTGGACAACTGCTGATGGTGTTTGCCATAGTAGTGCGATCGCTAAAACTGATTTAACTGTTGTCAGTTCTGGCATTTGCCTAAGTGGACGCGATCGCAGATAAGGATATTAAATCAGAGCAAGATAAATATCCTGCCAGTGAAACCCCAGAACAAGTCCGAAAGCTGGTAGGAATAGTGTAATTGAAATAGAGATATCAAGCAGCAATTGGGAAAGGAAACTACTACAGTGAATTGGGTATAACCCGTATGGTCTATGGCTTTAAGTCACTTCCCTATATTTTACAATATAAGTAAGACATAAAAATAACGCTTCAATTATATGAAAATACTCTCATCAGAACTAGTTCATTTGGGATTTGGCAAATATGTGCGTTCTGACCAAGTAACAGCAGTTATACCAATAGAAGAAGAACGAGGGCCTGGGCGACGAACCTTTGTTCACGTTCAAGGGCAAAACGATCCAATTATCGCCTCTCGCGCTGAAGATACCATCGTGCGTGATTTAGTACAAGAACCACGCGAAATTACTCAAGCCCGTCAACAGCAGGAAATTCTTCAAGATTTATTGGTTAATTTAGCTAATGTTAATTCGACTGTGCGCCGAATTAACCGTGATGAAGGCAGTTTGGATCTTGATTTGTTAGAGCGACGAATTAAGCAAGTCCTGGAAAATTAATTGCAGAAATCAGCAAACTAAATAACGGAGAAAGATATTGCTGAATACCATTACAGACCAAGTTTCAGTATCAGATACACAAACAAGATCGCCAAGGTTGTGGATACCTGAACGGGTACTGTTTACACCTGCTGCCCTAGATGAGGATTGGGGGCAGCAGATTCTTAAACGTGTGCAGTCACTCAACTTACCAATAGAAGAACTATCACAGAACCGCCTGAAGGGTCTGCGTGGTGAATCTGAGCGGGATACTTATAACATCGCCAAGCGTACCTTAGCGGTGGTTACTGCACCACCCAGTTCTTTTAAACTGAGTCCGATCCCACCTTCTGCGGATTGGCAGTTTCACCTTGCCGAGGGTTGTCCGGCTCATTGTCAATACTGCTACCTAGCGGGTAGCTTGTCGGGGCCACCTGTCATCCGCGTTTTTGCTAACTTACCGCAGATATTAAAGAATTTAGCTAACTACGAACAACAGGGGAAAACCACAAGTTTTGAAGTTAGCTGTTATACAGACCCATTGGGTATTGAGCATTTAACTGGAAGTCTTGCTGAATGTATCCGTTACTTTGGCACTCGTCCTAATGCACATCTACGTTGGGTATCGAAGTTTGATGCTGTGGATGGATTACTCGATTTACCACACAATGGGCATACTCGCTGTCGGATGAGCGTTAATGCCGCACCGATTTCTGGTAAGTTTGAAGGTGGCACAGCATCCGTAGCATCCAGACTGAATGCATTGCGACGGTTGGCGCTACCACAAGAGCGTGGCGGTGGCGGTTATCCAGTAGGCTTGGTTATTGCGCCAATTATGCCGATAGACGATTGGCAAATGCACTATAGTCGTTTGTTTGAGCAGATAAACGAGGCACTTGATTTTGACTGTAACCTTACCTTTGAGTTAATCTCGCATCGGTTCACACCTGGGTCAAAAGAAGTGTTACAAACTTGGTATCCGCAATCAAAATTAGAGATGGATGAGGCAAAACGCAGTGTCAAGCGTAATAAGTTTGGTGGGACGAAGTACGTTTATGAGAAAGACACAATGAAGGCGTTGCGTAGCTTTTTTGAGAGTGAGATTAGTAGGCGCTTTCCAAATGCTGAAATTCTTTATTGGACTTAGAAGAATACTTCGCTCATATAGAGTTTAAGCAAATTAATTATTGGACGAGAGAGCGATCGCTATATGATGCGATCGCTCTTTGTGGTCTGTCCCATTAATTTTGATGGGTTTGTAGTAAGCACAAAGCGTGCTTAAAAATCTAGGACTAAAGTCCTGACTACAAACTTTTTTACCCGTTGCCTGGGTTTGGCTACGCCCACGCAAAGCGGGATAATTTGGGCAGATTACAGGCGGCGTTATACATTATTAAGTGTATCTGCAATACCGGACTTGTTCTGGCTTAGTCTCAATAGCAAAGGTTTGGAGATGTTTACTTTATCAGAAACTTCTATCCTGGCGGCAATCCTACTGGTAGCTTTAGGCATTTTGGGCTGGGGCTTTTATCGCGCCAGACCTTTTGGTAAACTGGGAATCTTAGCCTGGTTACAGTCGGTGGTGTTGATGACTCCCTGGCTCCTGTTTTTTGGATTGTTTGCCGCAGGGATTTACATTAATATAGCGGGTATATTGTTCTTAGTGGTGACTTCCGCCGGATTGTACGTCTATTTGGGCAGACAGTTACGCCAAGCTGGGCAAGATACCATCCTCAAGCAACGTGCTACAGAAAGACTCGCTGCTGCTTCCTCACTTGAAGCAAATTCCCCACAACCAAAAGTAGCAGAACTGAAACCGGAGATCCCACCGATACCAGAAGAAGACTTGAATGCAGTTAAAGGTATTTTCGGTATCGATACATTTTTTGCTACAGAAACGATCGCCTACCAAGATGGAGCCATTTTTAAAGGCAATCTACGGGGAGAACCAGAAGAGACTCACAACCGTCTAACTGCAAGTTTACAACAACGCCTTGGCGATAAATATCGTCTGTTTTTAGTGGAAAATACAGACGGTAGACCTGTGGTAATTGTCCTACCGAGCCGCAACGATCCCCGGCCGATGTTGTTATCGCAAAAAGCCTTTGCAGGTGTTCTGTTGATAGCGACCATTGCCACAAGTTTAGAAGCTGCGGGATTACTGCTGAATTTTGATTTTTTTGGCAATCCAGGGCGGTTTCAAGAAGCTTTGCCCATAGGCGCTGGAATCTTTTCGATTTTAGTAGCTCACGAAATTGGTCATTGGTTACTTGCCCAGCGTCACCAAATTCGCCTTAGCTGGCCCTTTTTTCTCCCCGCAGTGCAAATTGGCTCCTTCGGTGCAATTACCCGCTTTGAGTCTCTGTTGCCCAACCGCAAGGTATTATTTGATATTGCCTTGGCAGGGCCAGCCGCAGGTGGTATTGTCTCTTTGTTAATGCTGGTGACAGGCTTGCTGCTTTCTCATCCAGGTAGTTTATTTCAATTGCCAAATCAGTTTTTCCAAGGGTCGATTTTGGTGGGAAGCTTGGCGCGAGTTGTCCTTGGTTCGGCATTGCAGTCATCCTTGGTAAGCGTTCATCCCCTAGTAGTGATTGGTTGGCTGGGGTTAGTAATTAACGCTTTGAATTTGATGCCAGCAGGACAACTAGATGGTGGGCGAATTATTCAGGCGATTTATGGACGCAAAACCGCAGGACGAGCAACGATCGCAACTTTAATTTTACTGGCAATAGTGTCTCTCGGTAATACTCTTGCCATGTATTGGGCGATCGTAATTTTCTTTTTACAACGGGATCAAGAACGCCCAAGCTTGAATGAAATTACTGAACCCGATGATGCTAGAGCCGCTTTGGGTCTTTTGGCTCTATTCTTGATGATTACCACGCTTCTACCTCTTACTCCTGGCCTGGCTGGGCGTTTGGGAATAGGATAGTGTTTATGGAGCCTACACCCAAACAAGCAATATCCGCAATTCGGGTGTGCGCTCAACTTACCAGAGTTTATAAAAGAATAGACCTTGTAAGATTAGACGAGCGCACCAGAAATATTTATATCTTGGCGAATAATTCAATCGAAGCTGAGGTAACACCAACTGGAGAAATTCTTTGGTTATGACAAAACCTAACTTTCAACAAATGCCTTTAGAGCAGCTCAGAACCTATATTTTGGAGCATCGCAACGACGATGAAGCATTTCATATTTACATCGACAGGAGACGTGCCCAATCTCCAAAACAGATGCCGATGACTATTGAGGAAGCGGAGGCTGATTTACAAAGACGGTTTGGACAGCAAGCTAGTTAAATTACCATGAAAGATTCTTAAGTGATTGTCGGTGAGTCAGCGCAGTCTTGGGGGTTTCCCCCATGAGCGACTGACGTTAGCGCAGCGTTAGCGAGCTTGCGAGCGTCACCCCAAAGGGGTGAACCTTCGCTTAAATTAAGCGATGTGTTCACAGACACCTTGTGAGGAAAATTAACTGAAAGGTTTCCAACCTGCTAGCAAATTCGGGTAAGCTGTTGGTGTGGGAAAAATTTTCTGAAAGGCAGTTTGACGCTCTTGAGGTTTTTCTTTGCTCATATTCCAAAGGGTTTCATAGAAAAAGAAAGAAACTCCAGCAAAATTGCGATCGCGTACTTTTTGCACTTGTGTTTGAATCTGCTGCATTGGTATAGATCGGTTTTTCAACCCAGCCAAAATGCCTACACTCACTGGAATATGACTCTTGGCTGCTTTCACTTCTGGATACTCTAATTCGCTGATAAAAACATTCAAGTCATCACGATATATCTGCAAAACTAAGTCTTCGACGATTCCTAGCCGTTCCCACTTCTGCCAGTCTGCTAAAAAGAAATCGTAGGAAAGACGCTGAGGATTAGGAGCAACGGAAACCAGGCAATTTTTTTTAGTAGCTTTGATAGCTGTAAATACCCGCTTCATAAACTCGGTGATTTTATTAGCTCTCCAGCGTATCCATTCTGGATCTTTGAAGTTTTTGGAGGGAGCTTTACCACCGTGTTCTTTTTTGTAAAGTGCTACTGTATAAGCATCGTATCCTAATTCTGATGGTAAACCAAAATGGTCGTCAAATTGAATACCATCGATATTGTAGTTTCTAACAATTTCAACGATTAAATCTTGAATAAATTGTTGTACTTCTGGGCGAAAGGGATTAAGCCAAACGCGATTATGTGTCCCTTCTTTGACAATCCGAGTCCCATCGCTGCGACTGGTGAGCCATTGGGGACGATTTTTAGCTAATAGAGAATCCGCTGGTGCCATAAAGCCAAATTCAAACCAGGGAATCACTGTTAAGCCTTTTTGATGGCCCACATCGACAATTTCTTTGAGGATATCTCGCCCTTTGAGTCCGGGTGTGGGATCGAGCGATCGCCCGATAACTTTTAGTGCAACTTTACTAGGATACAATGTATATCCCCAATTCCAAACCGCCGGATATATGGTGTTAAAATTGAGTTCATCAAGGCGTTGCAAAGATCCTTTGAGGCGATCGCGCTCAAATAACACATCACTATCAATATTTGTTAACCACACTCCCCTTAACTCAGCTTTTGGCGTTGACGGCAGATTTATTTGAGCGTTCAATGGGAACGACAAAATCAGTGTCGCGATCGCACTCAAGGTAAGCATAACGATAAACAAAAGAGACTTTCTACTCTGGCGAATATTCCACCAAGAGGAAAACTCAACACACCACTCTACAAACCTTTTCATCATGATTTAAAATGTCTGTGTCAGTGAAGGAAACATTGGCATGATAAATAATATTAATGCTTAACCTTTGTTTCCTGCTCTAAAAACAGATTGCCAATATCAAATAAAAGTTGCATAGTACCTCGATAGCCAACTTTGCAGAACTCACCACCATCTAAGCGGTCAAAAATCGGAATTCCTTGACGATAGAGAGGAATTTTTAAGCGTTGAGCGATCGCTACTCCATGAGAGTTGGTAATGAGTAAATCAGACCCAACCGCCAATTGCTCAAAGTCTTCCAAATCGCCGATAGTAACGCTCTCGATCGGCAGTTTTTCGAGCAAAGGAAAGCGTGTTGTTGTTACTGCTGAGTGAATTTCAACTCCAAGCGATCGCATGACACGGATTTTGTTATCGAGTTGTCATTGGTATTTCCAAATAAATAGTGGCGTTTTGACGTCGATCCTGATTTGTAATAGCATGGAAAGTTATCGCAATATCATGAAAGCTGTTCCCCAATTTGCCGATCGCTTAAAACAGTTTGCCAATAGAGCTAAAATTACTCTCAGTTCTCCAATTGACAAAGGCATACCGTGGGTACTCAGCATAGATAATGTCTTACCAGAAAGAGACTTGCCCAGTACTTGATAGATATACCAGAAAAATCGCGATCGCCCCTTTTGCCGAACATTGGCGATCGCGTCGAAATCCCAAACCACGGCAAGGTGTTTAAGGGCTTTGTATCTGCTTATTTACCTGATTGGGAGGATAAAGAAAGGAACTTACGGGCGTTTGTGAAAATACTTGTGGGGAATGGGGTTGCGGGTAAAGGGTAAAGGTATGGAGTTTTCCCTTACCCTTTAACATGAGTCCCTTTCGCCAACATCTTGGCATTTGTTACTTTTGCAAGATGTCTATTTATTGGTATCTAAATTCCTTGCGATTCCAGTTGGGAGATGTTGGGGAAATATTTGGGGTAAAACTGGGGTAATGTAAAAGGGTCAAGATGTTTACAAAGCAGCCGTGTTAAACAAAAATTATGTCGTCCGTTCAAAGTAGATTTTATCCCAAGACGACAATGGTCTTTTAAATAAGCATTAGCTTCTATAATTGCCATTTGACATACGGGTGTAGATCCGTTTAACAGATTTTGCGCTTTTTTATACCCTATATTGTCAAGTTAGGCACTTATATCTCGCATATAGATAACTTTTACCCCCACCACTGGAGAGCAAAATCTTGGGCATAGAATTACGCAGTTTCGTATTTCTCGACAGCCTGCAACCTCAACATGCAGCATATATGGGAACAGTAGCCCAAGGCTTCTTACCATTACCAGGAGATACATCGCTGTGGATTGAAATATCTCCTGGTATCGAAATTAATAAAATTACGGATATCGCCCTGAAATCTGCCTCTGTCCGTCCGGGAGTACAGGTAGTGGAACGACTATATGGACTATTGGAAGTTCATTCTAGCTCCCAAGGCGAAACTAGAGCTGCTGGTCAAGCTATTTTGGCGGCACTGGGAGTCCGAAGAGAGGAATGTCTGAAACCGCGGGTTATTTCTAGTCAGATTATCCGCAACATCGATGCTTATCAAACCCAACTGATTAATCGCACGCGCCGAGGACAGCTACTACTAGCAGGTCAAACGCTGTATGTATTAGAAGTGGAGCCTGCTGCTTACGCCGCACTAGCTGCTAATGAAGCGGAAAAAGCAGCGAGGATTAACATTTTAGAAGTTCAAGCTGTAGGTAGTTTTGGACGGCTTTACTTAGGTGGACAAGAACAGGATATCCTAGCAGGAGCAGCAGGAGCATTAACGGCTATTGAAAGTGTCGCTGGTCGGGTAAATTCTCTGGGTGGGCGTCAGGAGTAAAGGAGAGAAAATGGCAAATCGAGAGCATCTAACTTTACTCAAAGCAGGTGCAGTTAAATGGATTGAATGGAGAAAGAAAAATCCCCAGATTGAACCAGACCTGAGCGCCGCGAATTTGCAAGGCGATAACCTCAGAGGTGCAAACCTCCAAGGGGTAAACTTGAGAAGAGTTGATTTGGGTAATGCTTTACTTGTGCGGGCAAACCTCAGTGGTGCTGACCTCAGTAGTGCCAACCTTTATAAAGCCTTCTTGAATGAAGCTAACCTGAGTGCGGCTAACTTCAGTGTTGCTAACTTGAGTGGCGCTATACTTACGCAGGCAGATTTGAGTCATGCCAATTTGATTGGAGCTGACTTAAGTGGGGTGGATCTTAGAGGTGCTGCGATCGCATCTGCTAATCTAATTGGCACTGACTTAAAAAGCGCTAACTTGAGAGATGCCGATTTAGGTGCAGCGAAGTTGATTCGGGCTAACCTCACTTTTGCCAACCTGATTGAAGCTAATTTGATTGCAGCTGACCTCAGTGAAGCGAGTTTGTACCAAGCAGATGTTTTAGGGGCTTATCTTTACAAAGCTGACTTATACAAAGCTAATCTGACCAAGGCTCACCTCAGTGGTGCATACTTGTTGCGGGCTAACCTAAGTGAAGCTGATTTGAGTCAAGCTGATTTGAGTTGGACTAACCTTAGAGATGCGAATTTGGCAGGAGCGAATCTTAGAGGAACTAACCTTAGAGGAGCTGACATTCGGGGAGCTAACCTCAGCGGCGTAAATCTTCAAGAAACAATTATGCCTAATATCACTCGTTTTGTGCATTTTTAACTCAGAGTTGGGTTTGGGGAAAAGGTTAATAGGTATTAGTCATTAGTCAAAAGTTAAAAATTCAAAATTCAAAATTCAAAATTCAAAATTCTTCCCCTGCCTCCTGCCCCCTACTCCCTTCCCCGCTCTTTAACTCCCCCTGTTCTCTTGCCTTTCTTTGAGTTTCAGCATAATTTGGGCGTGCATCTCGCGGGTAATTGGGTAAAAATACGTTAAAATTAAGCCAAAAATCAAACAAACTGTCGGTATGGGGCCAACAGCAACGCGAATAGCAAACAGTGCTGATTCCGGTTGGATGGGTAATGGACTTCCGGCTACAGATTCTTTGAAACCAGCTACTTGCAAAGCATTTCCCACCAAAAAGAGTCCCAAAGCTAAACCAAATTTTTGCAGCAAAACCATGAAGCCATAAAAAATGCCTTCTCTGCGTTGTCCGGTTTGCAGTTCATCTAATTCAATCACATCTGGAATCATTGACCAAGGAATTAGATAAGCTGTTGATACACCAATACCTGCCATCACAGCCATCACATACATCAAAACTATTTGACCAGGCTGTAAGAAAAATAGTCCGGCGGCTGCTATAATCCACAAACTCATTCCCAGAAAATAAACAACTTTTTTGCCGATTTTTTTACTCAACCCTCCCCAGACAAATAGCATCACCAAAGCAGTTCCTTGGACTGCAATCATCACTGTGGGCACGTCTGATTCTTTAAGACCCATACAATTGACTACAAAATAGGGAATAATGCTGGCTGTTACCTGTACGCCTAGCCAAGAGCAAAGATATATACCAATAACAAATAAAAAAGGTCGGTTACTAAAGACAATTTGTAGCTGTTCAAAGAAGGGGAGAGATGCAGGTTCCTCGGTTTGGCTGCGTTTAGCTTCAAAAGCCAAAATGCGATCGCGGACTCCAAAAACGCACCAATATAATCCGAAAATCGAAATTACCGTACAAATGGCTGCTAAAACAAGATATTGTTGTTGGCGATCGCTAATTTGAGAAAAAACAATTTGCGTTAAAATCAACGATAAAATGCTGCCACCAATAGAAAATGTAAAGCGATAGCTGTTAAGGCTGGTGCGTTCGTCGTAATCTTGAGTCAGTTCTGGAGTCATCGCCGTATAGGGCAAATTCACAACTGTGTAAAACGCCTGAGATATCACCCCAATCGCTACGTAATACCAAAATAATGGCCAAATATTATCACTCTGATTTGCACTAAATCGCGGTACAATCCACTGCAAGAAGAAGAAAACTCCAAAGGGAATAGCCCCATAAAACATCCAAGGAAGACGACGACCCCAACGCCGAGATTTCGTTTTATCAGTCAGGAACCCGACAAACGGATCGTTTATGCCATCCCAGATTTTGCCAATCATCAAAATACTGCCAGCTAAACCCGCAGGGATACCAGCAACATTCGTGAAGAAAACCAGCAGAAAAAAGACGGAGATATTTGCAGTAATTGCTGGGCCTAAATCTCCTGCACCGTAAGCCAACTTTGTTTTTAAGTCGAGTTTTTCACTGAGAGGATCTCGTTTGGCATCGCCATCAGCAGCAGAATTATTCATAAAACTTTGCACTCATACTAAAATAAAAAGTCTGCAATCGCCTTCAATACTGCCATCTACCACTCCCGTTAGACTTATGCCAGACCTTTATGTTTCTTGGTCAGATTATCACCAAAAAATTGAACAACTGGCTATTCAGATTTATGAATCCGGTTGGGAATTTAACCAGATTATCTGTCTTGCCAGAGGAGGACTAAGAGTCGGAGATATTCTTTCCCGTATATACCAGCAGCCGCTAGCAATTTTAGCAACCTCATCTTATTACAATGGCACTGGTAAGCAAGAAAGAAGTAATTTAATTTTCTCCCGTCACTTGACAATGACTGCGGAAAAGTTAGGTTCGCGCATTCTCCTAGTGGATGACTTAGTAGACTCTGGGGTAACACTCCAGCAAACTATACCTTGGCTCAAACAAAATACTGATTTTCCCATTGAAGAAATTCGCACCGCCGTTCTTTGGTATAAAGCTTGTTCAGTTATAGCACCCAATTATTATGTTGATTATCTACCTGATAACCCCTGGATTCATCAACCTTTTGAACATTACGAGCAGATGAACCCCGCAGAACTTGCGGCTAAGGTAAGCCAACTGTGTTGATTATTGGACTAATTTAACGTGAGTTCGATGAACCTCTCCCGGACAACCTCCCTCTCCCACGGGGAAAGGGAGGAGCAACGAGAAATTAGGGTTTTGGCTCTTCTCTGGGTGTCCAAGAGGGGTTGGGGGAGAGGTCAAAAAAGGGCTTGTCGAACTCACGTTAATTTACTAAGTAGCGATCGCCCAGATAACCAGCAATGCTCACGATCCAGCGATCGCCTTCTTGAGGCAATATGACTCCACAGCGCCAGTTAGGGAGAGGTGTGATGATTGTCGAGAGATCGTCTTGGAGGTTTCCTGGTTTGCGGCGATAGATGCGCGTAGTATATTATATCCATGCGTACCTGTTCCTCTTGGGGCTTTTCATAGCCGAGTTTCTCTAGCCATGCCGGACTAACAGGCACCAATCACAATGTAGTCATAGTGACATTAAATCTGTTAAATTTTGAATCGAACTTAATTCCTGTGTACTATCTCTGTCCGCTTTTTGTTGATGTGTGACAGTTGGGGTGCGGAAGGTGAGTTAAAAAAGTAAGATTTCGCGTTCAAAGTTTTCTGGGGTCGGTTCTATCTCCCAAACCAATCCTTCTTGAAGATCGCCCAGAGCTACATCAATGTAAAGCCTATCTACAGCAGTTTTTGCTTGTACTTGGTTTCCATCAAATGGTTGTAAATCTTCTGTCAAAAGTCTCAATTTAAATCCACTGGGAATCATCTCGCCTTTGCTTGCATTATGCAGTTCAATGCGCCATACTCTATCTTCAATATTAGTTTTAGGCTGTACGCGCAATTTGTATTGTTGGCCGGCAATGGTGACTTTCCGCACTAAAATTGGCAATGTTGATGGTTGCTGTGAACTCCTAGCTAATGCAAAATTTGACTGTGACTCGATACTCGCCCAGCCAAATTTCTGTGCAAAATCTGACACCCCAGTTTGCAACCATTGATTAATCGACCACTGTTGTTGTTGTCCCTGGCGTTGTTCATACAATCGCTGTCTCCAACCTCCATGTTCTAGGAGCGCTCCCCAAATTGAAAATGGTACTGCTAGCCGTGGTAAAATGACTTTAGGATTTCCTAGACGTTGAAGTAAGTTGTGTGCTTGCGCGAGGGCTAATTCTGGCAGTGGTACAGTTTCTTCAGCATGGGTCGCTTCTTCGGGACATAATTGACTTGCCATCCACAAGATATTGAGGTTAGAAATTAAATCCTCTCCATCCAAACAATAAGCGCGATCGCTTGCATCGTAACTACCCATACTTTTCAGTAGAGTATGGGTCGTATATCCCCAAATCCGTATACAACCCTCTTCCAAATTAACTTGTACCGCTAGATAATAATCTGCTGTCCAGGTAGGAATATCCACCCACTCCTGAGGAACGCGCAGTTCGCTTAAATCTGCTGCTTCAGATGGAATTAATACCAACCGTTTTTCTTCCAGGGAAATCGCTACGCCATCGACTACTTCCCAAACGCTGGGCAAAGCGGCAATATTAGGAAAAACAGCAGCATTGGGAGTATGTTCCGATCGTAGCCAAGGCAGAAAAGCATTCAAGCTCAAGCGGTTGAGATATGCCATCCAACGGCGATTACTCGTCGAAAACGCTTGATTTTGCTGCCAAAGTTTGGTTTGCTCGGTTTCAGGAATTTCTAACCACAAATGTGTAGAGTTTATTAAATTGATTGTGCCTGGATTAAACATCATGTTGATACTACTCCAACTTAGAGGAGGAAAGACTATAGTAAGCTTTTAACCATTCCTCTAAAACGGTGTTGATATAGTTAAGTATGAGTGAGTTTAGAGAAATATGCAGTGACTCTTTACTCCAGTTTGCCAGCTTGAGTAGTAACGAGTCTTTTGCTTTGGCGAGTTTACGAGAAATGGTATATTGCTTAATTCCCATCTGTTGGGCAATCTGCTGTTGAGTCAAATTCTGGCTATAGTAAAGTTTTATTATCTTTTGTGCCTCCTCATCCAGGTTGTCCAACGCTGCAATTAACACATTGCTGATTTGAGATTGCATTGACTGTCTCTCAAGCAATTCTTCTTGAGCAATGATTTCCGTCATTAAGGAGTCCTGCTTCAGTTGCGGTAATATATCTTGATACTCTCCAGAATCGTCATTCCCTCTAGGCGCATTCAGAGAAGCCATACTGGGGTAAAAATATTCTCGTACTGCTTTGGCACAAGCAACCAGCCATTTTTCTATCGTTTGCGGGTTGCACTCCATCCCTGGTTGGGAAAGTTGGGTGTGGTGTTCCGAATTGTAAAGCTGGGCGATCGCAATCCATGTAGAGTCATCTGGCTTTGACAGTTGGCGAGTACCTGTAGGGTGCTGTGGAGCATATAGTGCTTGGTAGCATTTCCAAGCTAATACGTAGCGTTGTATTGTCTCTCCACTCAGGCCAACATTTTGTAAAGACTCCACCAGACGCTTTTGAGTCAGTTTCCGTAACAATCGCCAGTTAGTACTAATATCAATTTCATTGTGCGATCGCAGTATTTCCTTAATCTCGTTACTGAAAATTGCACTCGCATAATTATTCAAATTAAAACCCATGTTGGGTTTAAATCCTTTTAAAATTTTATCTACACTAGTTATGACCATTTGAAAGCAGTCAGATACTGTGTATTGAGTAGCAGAAAGATTAGTAATTATTTTGTAAGCCGCCCAATAACACGGTTCTTGTAAATAAGCCGAAAAATGTTCTCTTGCCAGACCTTCTGGTTGAATCTGCCACAATTTATACCAATAACATATCCAAAAATTCTCTGAATGTTCTGGCTGCGATAGACTTGCCTGACAATTAAGTAGATTTCGCCGTAGTTTAGGATCGATTGCCCAACCAATTATTCTGTCAGCATCTAATTGTAAAAAAGTTGTAAATAATTCATTGATACTTTTACGAGTACGCATAAAATAACTACTCATTCTTGCATAAGTCTTAAGTTATCAACTAAAAAGTCCTGGTTTATGTAATGGGTGATGAACTTTTGCCGTTGGATTGTGCAGGTGGTTCTGCGACCAGAAGAAGCCAAAGGCTTTGTTTTGCTTGAAAACGTTGGGTAGTCGAACAAACTTTCTGACTTTTCACGGTATGTGGAAAAGGTCATTTTGAGGGTTTCCAAGCCCTGATTTTTCTGTTAACCATTATCATTAGCTCAGAGCTATTGATAATTATCTTGTGGAAAAAGCCACGCTTTTTCGGTGTTTGAAGACTTACCGTGAAAAGTCAGAACAAACTTTTGGTCGGCTGATGGGATATCAGCGATTAATCAGAGATACGCGAGTTATTGCCCGAAACATCGGAGACTTTTATTTATCTTGCCATGATCCGCATTATATGAGGCTATTAGCATAATATTTTACCTCTAAAAAACTTTTCAAGCATCCTCTTAGAGGATAAACTGATCGTTGGAGGTAGTAAAGATATATTTGTGCTTGGCAGTTTCTACACTGCGTCTAACCAATTTGCGATTATTCAAGCTTTCGCACCCAGCGAGTTGGACAAGATTCAGATTAAAGGCAATCTGTCTGAGTACACGTTAGGATAGAATCGCGACCTTCAGTTGGGAATCGGCGCATTTTACGTGGAGATTCTCTTAAACAGGAACTGGATTGCTGTTGTTCAAGATACCATCAATGTGCCGAATTCCTGATTTATTAGGCACATAAAATATTTATAGATATGCCTGTGGCTATGCCGTAGTGGTCAATATCCAGTATGCTGATATTTAATGCTGAGGCTGTTATGCATCAAAAATACAAGATTTTGCGATCGCACCAGCAGCACGTGGGTTTCAATACGTGACTACAAAATTCTTGCTATAAAAAATGAAAGGTAAAGTAATTTTTTCAAGTAACGCCTTTCGGAGATTTTGAGTTTAGTATAACTTTAAAAAAGTTAATTATAAACAGTAATTTTAGGATAAAACTAGCAAAAATGTCTCCAATAGCTGTTGGTTCTAGTTACTCAGATAATACACTAAAAACAGGAAAAGCCAAGCTCTGGATTTTATTAGTAGGTGTTAACGATTACCAAGATTCGGGCTTACCTTCTTTGCGTTACCCAGCTGTGGATTGCCAAGGGTTAAAAGAAGCACTAATAAAAGCTACACAGGGGTTTCCTAATAAAGAAGTAATTATTCATAATGATTTGGCGGCACAACCGCCGACCTTGGAAACAATTCGTCGCAGCCTGCGACAAATTGTTTCGCAAACTCGATCCGAGGATTCGCTTCTGCTATATTTTTCTGGACATGGCATGTTAGAGCCTAATACTCAGCAGGCTGTACTTTGTTTAGCAGATACTCGCAAAGATGACTTGCTGAATACGGGCTTGGATTTGCAAGAATTATTACAGATGTTGGAGGGTACTGCGGCAAATCAGCAAATAGTTTGTTTAGACACCTGTCATAGTGGAGACTTCAAGTTATTAAGGGGAAACGCTGGTAGTGCTAGAGACGGAAACATCTCTGATAATTTATTTAATTGTGCCCCAACCTTCATGAAGGTGTTACAACAACGTGCATCACAAAGTAAAGGATTTTGTGCCTTACTATCATGCGATCGAGGACAACAATCCTGGGAATTTCCAGAACTAGGGCATGGTTTATTTACTTACTACTTAATGCAGGGGCTATTAGGTGAAGCCGCTGACTCACAGGGTGTCATCGAAGCCGACGGTCTTTACAAATATGTTTATCGCCAGACGCTGCAATATATTGATAAATTAAATCAGCAACTGCGTCTGATTAATCAGCAAAAGCTCGATCGTGGGGACAGTAAACTCCATCCAGAATATCCCCTGCAAACACCCAAACGAATTGTGGAAGGAGTAGGAGAATTAATTCTTGGATTCAAACCTGATGCGGTTGAATCTCACAAACAGCGACGGGCGCTGGTAATCGATGGACTTGCAAATAAGAAAACTACAACAGACTTGAGTCGGCTATTTGCTGGGGCTGGCGGCTTTGAGGTAGAATTTTTTCCTCAGCAAGGCAAATCTTGGTCAGAAATACGAGCAACAATCCAAAACTTTCTACATTGGAGTAGTGAATCAGCAACTAAATCCGTTTCGCAGTTAGGAACAATCAAAAATACACCAACCTCCTTATTATACTTACGGGGGCACATCGAGGAAATCGAAGATGGAGAAGCCTGGTTAGTTTTAGGCGATGGAATGCGTCTAAGTCGTTCTTGGCTAAGACACGAGTTACGACGCGCTGCAAAGTCTCAACAAATAATTATTCTGGATTGTCCTGAGGCTACTTCCCTAAACAACTGGATAGAAGATTTGCATAGCGGCACGGAACAGGGACAATGTATAATTATCGGTGCTTCCACAGCAGAGGAGCCAGAACTATTTTCTCAAACACTTCTAGAAACACTGATTGCAGCCAATCCGCAAGTTGGGTTATCAATTGCCAAATGGATTACTCAATTACAAACGCATTTATCAGCAAAAGGTGTCGAACTTGATGTCTGGCTATTAGCTACACAAACAGTCATTGATATTTTACCGGGTAATATTGGTATAGTTTTTCAAGATTTACAAGCAAAGGAAGTACCATTAAACGAGGAAAACAAACAGGGAAATCAGGAAAATTTACTGCCCAAAGACGTTAATAATTTACCCAAACTAGAATTTGCTTCCCAGCCATTTCCAAATCATCCCGTCTCTGTTGCTGCTCCTATTGCTGCTGATTATTTAGAAAAAACACAACCTCAATTAAATTTCAAGCTAGACTCAGAACAGTATTCTAAATTAGAACAGTTGCTGAAGCTATCATTAGGGTCGATTGCGCTTACCATTTTAAAAAGAACTTTAAAAAAGGTAACTAACTCTAAAGAATTAGTAGAACAATTAACCTTTTACTTGTTACCAGAACAGCAACAAAGTTTTGAGCAGCAAGCAATAGCTATTTTAAAACAATCTCCTGTTGCATCTAAAACCACGTCAGATAATTCTTCAGGCATTGATCCCAGATTTATCAGTAAATGTGAGCGCGAGTTAGCCTATGCAGTTGGACCAATTGCTAATTTTTTAACTCAAAAGATTTTGAAATCTGAACCGCAAATTTCCGTACTAGAATTTGTAAGCAAGTTGGCAGCAAAAATTTCTAATAAGCAGAAGGCTTTAGAGTTTGAACATAGGATGCTTGGTAAATTAAAATAAGTTAGTGAACATTTATCGCTAGCAGCTTGCGGCAGAAAAGTATATCTATCTAGTATTGGTATTATTATTTAACATACTCAGAGCAATTTCTAAACTATACTTCATCCGGTTAAAAGCGTCCGCCAACGCTCCTATTTCATCTTTGTCTTGTTTACCAAAATTGGCATCCATATCACCGATACTCACTTTTTCTGCCACATTAGCCATTCTTTTAAGACGCTGTAGCACTGTCTTTTTTAACAAGAAATTAATAATAATAACGATGATTGTAAAAATAATCCCTAAAAGTCCTAAGATTAGATAAAAAGACCACTGAGCAGTTTTAAAAATTTCCTCAGCCGGAACATAAACAATTTGAGTGGCAACAATTTGATTAAACTTCCACCCAAACCCATGTTCTTTTCCATAGGTTACTAATTGACTTTGAGGAGCCACTTCGGGAGCGCTATGGCAACGCAGACAACTTTGTTCGCCAACTCTAAAAGGTCGAGCGGTATAAAATAATTTATTTTCAAATACATTTCGGAAACCGGATAGACTTTTTAACTCTGGTTGTTGATTAAATTTATTAATAATATCGGCTTCAAATTTGTCCGCCATATCCCTCATATTTGTGGGGTTTGGCGCAGCATCTTTGTAGATAAAATTGCTAAATCCTTGGGTTTTACGTAAAATTTCAAAAGTTTCTCTAACAGAGAATGTTGGAATAACTTCTGGAATAAATTGTTCTTGAGTGTCTACTTTCGGTAACAATAATGGTTGTACGCGGTCATTGGTATATTCTCTAAGTGAATTTGCAATTTGCATGGCAATTATTGCTTGAGAAGACACCTCTTGTTCTGCCTTTTGTTCAAGAACGCTCGATAAAGCAGTACCACTAATTAAAATCCCACCGAGAAAAGCTATTATTACAATTAAATTGACTTTTGTTCCAATTTTCATAACTATTTTTAGTATTTAAGGTTTTAGTAATATACTATAACTATAGCAATCCTAAACGAGTGATTCATGTAGCTTAGGAAAGACAAATATTTAATAATAGACAGATAATCAAAACAAGTCTTTGAGGATAGATAAAAGACATTTTGGCAGTTTTTGACTCTTCTTTTCTCTGGCTTTGTGAGAAAACCAGGTGTACTCTACACCCGTTGATGAATCCGCCCACCTGCTTTATAGACTTGTCGCTTATTAATATCAATTTTGAGATTGTCTACAACAATAACTCCCAAACTATAGCAATCCGATTTGATTTCTGAATTAATCGTAGGGACTAGGGACTGGGGATGGTGGGGCCCCCTCTGGGGATAAGGGGTAATGGGGACTGGGAAGAAGGAATAAAGGTGTACCTAGCCTCGCAAAAATCAAATATGAGTCCTATAGAAATAGAAGTGATTATTACTTCGCGCTCCTTTGATAACGCCAAACTTGCATCTGAGAAACTACAAAGAAAAGTAATTCCCATCGAATTGGATATCACTGACGATCGCTCTATCGATCGAGCAATAAAAACCCTGCACCAAAAGATTGAGCGCTTAGATGTTTTGATCGATAATGCCGGCGTGTATCCAGACATTGGGTTTACCACTGAAGCGGCGCAGTTTATGGATTGACTCGCGCTGGACGGATCGATCCGGCTCGCTCGATCGAAGCACGACTGAAGTTTGAAGAGATGCTCAGTTATGCGACTCATCTGGGGTTATACGCCGAAGAGATCGGTGCCACTGGTGAGGCGATGGGAAACTTTCCGCAAGCGTTTACCCATCTGGCACTGATTAGCGCTGCATGAAATTTGAATAAGGTTCTTGAAACTTCCTGAAATCAACATAGTGTTGCGTGTAGTAGGAAGTGTCTCTTTATTATACTTAGGCTTGGCTGGAATTATCTCAAATAATACTTAAGGGAGAAAAGAAGTTACAAGATATCAGTTAATTTTGGGTAATGAGTTTTTAATTAAAGATATTGTATTAGGGCTAAGGAGAGGAAAATGACAAATGATTTAAATTCATACCTACCTGTACCAACTAAGCAAAAATTCGCAGCTACTTTTCATATAGTCAGACCGATTAGCTTTTGGCTACAGTTAGCGCTAGGTGCTATTTCTAGCTTGGCTTTGTTATTGGCTATATTTAGCCGTAATCTCACTCCCCAAACTACAACAAATTCGGTTATGGCTTTTGGAGTATTTTTGGGAACTATGGGAATTTTAGTGCTGTGTTTCCGACTCTATTGGGTGAACCGATACAGGCGTTTAGACAAACTTTTACAGTCGCCTAATCGTGAATTACATCCAAGCAAACAGGACGTGATTCAAGTCTTACAAATTGGCTTAATTGTTAGTGCGATCGGACTGTTATTAGCTTTTTTAGCAGCTGAAGTGACCGTTATTGCTGTACTATCGAAAACTCTAGCTCTGCCTCAAGGAGTGGCAGTCTATAGACCTGAAAATGTCATTCGTTCCCTAGATATTTTTGTGGTTTTAGCAAACGTCAATCTGATTGGCGCTCATTTTGTAGGAGGCGCTACTTCGCTTGGGTTGCTTAACTGGTTGGATCAATAGCCCTGCTTGGAACTTGGTATTTGAACTCTCCTCTGCTCCCCTGCTCCTCTGCACAAGAGCCTGTCTCCACTTAATATTTTTGGGTTGGCATACCAGTAGATTTCTCCAAGCTCCAGGCACCGCATATTAAGGCGATATTCAACCTCACCATTCCATTTGATGAATCTCTGGCATGAATTTTAGAACCTAGAGCAACTGAGTTTGTCTAACCAGTCACGGCGATCGCTGGAGTCGGGGAAGCGGGTTAGCCCGGATTTCTCACCACATTTCGATCGAGCCATTGATGATGAGCGCGATTCGATTTTCGAGCGATGGCTAAATCGGGATGAACTGTTTCTTAGTGAAGTCGTGTTAGTCACTAATAATATAAGTACAACTACACTCAATACAGTTCGGTTAAACTCTAAGCGGTATTGAGAACAGAAAAAGTGAGCGTTTCTAATTTAGCTCCTTGCCCTCTATGTAGTCGATCGACTTTGGCTTGCTTCATACTCTGTATTTGGCGAAAGCATTGAACCATTTTTTATCTTATGCTGCAACGGCTTCCTTGCCATGTTGCCGCAGCAGATCCATCAGTTCATCTCGATAGTCGTGGAAGGTGGAATGACGCTTGATCGTGGGGCTACGCTCCGGCAAATTGATGGTCATCACCTTGCGTACTGTGCCAGGACAAGCACCCAAGGCATAGATGCGGTTGGACAGGAAAACGGCTTCCTCGACATCGTGGGTAATCATGAAAATTGTAATGTTGGTGCGCTGCCAGAGGTCAAGTATAAATTCATGCATTGATTCTTTAGTGTGGATATCGAGCGCACCAAACGGCTCATCCATGAGCAACACTTTAGGTTCAGATGCAAGGGCGCGGGCGATCGCAACACGTTGCTTCATCCCACCCGATAGCTCCTTGGGCAGCAAACCGCTAAAGCGGGACAAGCCGACAATGCTGAGAAAGTAGCTTGCCTGTTCGCGTCGCTCTTTTTTAGGAACGCCTTGTAGCTTGAGTCCAAACTCGGTATTTTCTTGCACGTTCATCCAGGGATAGAGCGTGTAGTTCTGAAACACCATGCCGCGATCGGGGCCTGGGCCAGCGATCTGCTTGCCATCAATGCGTACTTCTCCCGATGTCGGGCTATCGAGTCCAGCAATTTGGCGGAGTAGCGTGGATTTGCCGGAACCGGAGGCACCGACCGCGCAAATAAATTCGCCCTGCTCGATTGCCATGTTAATATCTTTGAGAACTACGAGCGTACCGGATTGAGTCGAAAAGTGTTTGTTGAGCTTATTGACTTGTAAAAACATTGGTTTAGCCTCTCTAGGTTAAATGTTCTATCGAGTTGTTTATCGCTGCTGATTTGTCCACTTGCAGGTGACGCGAAGCAGATACTGAAATAACAAATCAAATGTCAATCCGATGATGCCAATCACAATTAGTCCAACAAAGATTTCATCGGTTCGTAAAAATCGACCAGCAACGCTGATGCGTCTTCCTAATCCTTCGTTTGCGGCAATTAATTCTGATACAATCACAAGCTGCCAAGCGGCAGCTAAGTTTATCCGGCAGGCATCCAAAATGCCGGGAAGAACGTGCGGTAAAATCACCTGAGTTAGTGTTGCCCAGCGATCGCCACCCAGCATATAGGTTGCTTCAACCAACTCTTTAGGCACAAACTTTACAGTATCCATCACCATCAACGTATTGAAGAAAAACACGCCGATGAAAATCAGCATAATTTTCGGTTCTTCGCCAATGCCCAAGTAGAGAATCAGCAGTGGAATAAAGGCGGGTGCAGGCATATAGCGCATTAGACCAAATAGCGGCTCTAATAAAGCGCGAATGCTGGGAAAACTCCCCATCAAAATCCCGACTGGAATTGAGAAACTTGCTGCTAACAAAAAGCCAACAGCAACCCGCCAAAGACTTGCTACAGTGTCTTTGAGCAGTTCGCGTGTCATCCACAAGCGCTCAAAGGCTTCTGCAACTTTCGCTGGCGTTGGCAAAAACTTGGGATCGATGTTGCCGAAGCTGGTTACTGCCCACCAGAGCAATAGTGGCAGGGCAATCGAAGTAATGGTTAATACTGTATAAAGGGGCTTAGGGATATCTTCGACCAGCCGCCAAAAAACCGTAGATTTCATGGTTTTTGGTTTGGTGAATGGTTGGAGCGAGCGAGGCGGAGTGCTGTGGCTCATCGTTTAAATTTGGGGTGAGGGATTCAGGCAGACAAGTAACACCGAATTTGCTAGTTTTATCCAGACTTAGTTCGCTTTTGTATATAGGCTTTAACGAAGCGATCGTCAAATAAAAATGTTGTATTCGGTTTGTTTTTCGCCAACCCCACATCAATCAGAAATTGGCTCATTTGCTCGGTAGCATACAGTAAAGAAGCCATGTTGTTGCCAGGTTGAAAAGCTTTCAGATTTTCTTCAACTGTGAAAAGGCGCGTACCATCGGCATATTGTTTGTATTCCTCAACTGGCACACCTGCCCGTTTTGACATGATGATGTAGGCACGATCCTGGTTTTCCCGGATGTAATCAAGCGTGGCAAACCAAGAATCAACAAGTGTCTGAATTTCTTTGGGATGTTCATTCAAAAATTTACGCGACACGACCAAGTGATCGGAAATTGCACCCGGAAAGTCTTTAGAACTGAACAATTCTTTACTACCCGATCGCTGCAATGCCTGTGTTGTAAACGGTGCAAAAACGGCAACTGCATCAACTTGACCGGCAGCAAAAGCAGCAGCCGCTTTTCCTGTTTCCAAAGGCACAAACTGAATGTCTTGGGGCGTTAAGCCAGCTTTTTTCATGCCCAGCAACAGCAAAAAGTGATCGACGGTGCCTTCTTCGGCAGCCACTTTTTTACCACGCAAATCTGCAACGCTGTTGATTCCTCCTGCGACGATGACTTTATCGTTGCCGGTTGAGTTGTCGTTGACTAGCACCACGACTTGATCTGCGCCTCCTGCTACCGAACTGAGCGTATCACCAAGGGTTTGACTATTGGCATCAATTTGTCCGGCTGCAAGGGTGCTAATGGATTCAAGGTAGCCATCGAACCACTTAAGGTTAACGGTTGTATTTTTAGTTTTAAAAATTCCTTGCTCTTGAGCAACTTGCCAGGGAAACCAACCCGGCCAAGCGCTAAAGCCCAAGTTTATCGTTCTAGCTTTGCTGTTAACGGCTGCTGCTGCCTCGGCTTCGGTGGTAGTTTTAATATATACTGCTGGGTTTGTGCAGCTTACAGCTAAAGACATAACAATTAAAAATAACAGGCAAGTTGTGAGGAGCGATCGCTTTTTCATAGGCAAAATAATATTTTTTAATTGCAAATAATAAGGTAAAGGGCAATAAACTCGAATTGATATAACAAAGCCCGGAAAGAATCATTCAGCATTTAATAGCTGAAAACTTCCTCCCGGGCTTTTCCCCCGCCGTGTAATAAACTAATTAGGCGCTCAAAATTCACAACCAATTAGCTTACCGACTTCTCTTGGACCAGCATTTGTATCTAATCCAGAAACAAGTTCAACACTTGCTCCGTTTAACCCAAACCGGAACCCTAGAAGTCTATAAATTTTGCGTTCAATTAAACTTTTAAATTGTCCAGACAATTGCTCATTTAAGAACCTACTATCTAGAACAAGTAGAATACTGAAAACCTACATTTGTTTTTTCTTTTCACCGAACACTCTAACAACGAGTGAATTCCCAAATTGTATTAAATGATACGATAATTAAATAAAAGGTGAGGATTTGTTGATATTTGCATGGTTTTTTTCAAAAAAGCGATCGCTGCTCCAGAGCGATCGCGCCTGCCACTTTATTGCTTTTCAAGAGCAGATTCAGATAATTTTTAGCTGCACAAGACTGTTAAAAAGTAATTACAGATACAAATTTCTTTGATTACTCCTGCTAAAAACATAATGAACAAATATTGTGTAAAAATGCTAACCTAAATAGGAAACGCCCTATTTACAATATTGTCGAAGTTTAGCAAACTCAAATTACAAACTGAATAAGGATGAGCTTCTAGGGTTCCGATCGCGCCTTTGTGTGTGATGGCTGGTCCAAGAGAAGCAGCCGACTCTGAGCGAGTCGGTCACACGGCGGGAAAAAAGCCCGGGAGAGCCAGACAGTATGACTGTATTGGTAATCTCCTGGGCTTTGTTATTTGAGTCAATCGTTTCTTCAATTCCAGAGGTTGAGCCTTTGGCAATTCCTAAACCGATCGTCCAACCGTAACAAGAGGATTTATATGGTGCAAGCATCTGTTCTGCCGAATATGGGGGTAATCGATCCGAGCCTGATTTTGCTTGATGAAAAGCTGCCTGGTGGTGCGTATTGGCATTACGCGATCAAACGGGGAAATACTCTGCGTGTAACTGATTTGGAAGGATCTCACGGTGTTTCGATGATTTGCTACAACGCGGATAGCCCAATTGAGCGGGTTAATGTGGCAGATACCGCCAAGATTCAGTTCAACGCCTTCCTGAAAAAGGGCATGGTAATTTACTCTGACATGGGACGCATTTTGTTCTCCATCACAGAGGATACCTCCGGCTATCACGATCTCATCTGTGGTTGCAGCAATGCTGCTAGCAACGCTGCAAAATATGGCGAAGGCCCTTACAACAAATATGGCGAAAGCGATTACAACAACTCTCGCAACAATTTCCTTAAGGCTTTGGGCAAGCGTGGTTTAACTCGCAAAGACTTAATGCCTAACCTTAATTTATTTAGCCGGGTGGCAGTGCGTCCGAATGGGGATTTGGAATATGTCGCAGGCGAGGAAAAACCCGGCAGTTTTATTGATTTGCGGGCGGAAATGAATGTATTGGTAATTATTTCCAACTGTCCCCATGTATTGCACCCCGATACAGTCTACAAGCCTAAGCCAATTCAGCTTACTGTTTGGAAATCGCCTGCATCTGCACCGGACGATCTGTGCCGCACTGCAAACGAACAAGTGATTCGTGGTTTCACTAACACTGATGCGTTGTTTGCTCAAGAGTAGTTGGGCTGGAATCTGTAACTTAATTTTTTTGCATTTGAAAATAGCACAGGAGTCCTAATTATGGTCGCAACATTACCCATTGAACTCGATCCAGCAACAGCAATTTACGATCGCGAGTTGGCTGCCCGTCAGCCCTGGTCTAAAATCATCAAAAAAGGGCAAATTTTACGGATTATCGACTTACTAGGCAATCAAGCCGTTGATACATTATTTTACAACGCTTATGATTCCTCAGAGCGTTATAGCGCTCCCGATACCATTGTCCGTCAAGGCAACATTTTCATTACTACAGGCACTCAGTTGATTTCCAACGAAGGCAACGTGATGATGACTGTCATCCACGATCAGTGTGGCAAACACGATACCTTGGGTGGAGCCTGTAGTATGGAAAGCAACTCAGTGCGTTATGGATTGCACAAGAAGCATCTGCACGCTTGTGTCGAGAATTATTTGCTGGAACTGAGCAAATACGAGATGAACAAACGCGATCTCGTTAGTAATGTGAATTTCTATATGAATGTTCCCGTTAGCGAAGACGGCACGTTGGAAATTGTCGATGGTATTTCAGAAGCCGGGAAGATCGTCGATTTGCGGGCAGAGATGGATGTGATGGTGTTGATTTCTAACTGTCCGCAAATCAACAACCCGTGCAATGCTTACAATCCCACACCAATCCGGTTAATTGTTTGGGACGCAGTGTAGGCTATCGCGCATTTAATTTGTACAACTAGGGCGGGCAAGATGCCCACCCCACAAGAGATTCCTTTTTTTGAGGATGCAAATTAAAAGATTTTTAGCTTAGTAAGGTGCGTTAGCCTGCGGCGTAACACACCCTACAAAACTTAATTACGTTAGCGTAGCGCGAAAGAGTCCGCGAGCGTAATTACGAATTACGAATTACGAATTACGAATTATCTTAGCGCTGATGTTCAACAAAGTTTTGATTGCTAATCGCGGTGAAATTGCTTGCCGGATTATTCGCACCCTCGATCGCCTCGGTATTGCCTCGGTTGCAGTTTACTCCCAAGCCGATGCCCATGCTGCCCATGTTGCTGCGGCTGGGGAAGCTGTCTGTGTGGGAGAAGCTGCGGCGGCGCAAAGTTATCTTCGGACTGAGGCGATTTTGGCGGCAGCACAAGCAACCGGTGCTGAGGCGATTCATCCCGGCTATGGCTTTTTGAGCGAGAATGTGGCGTTTGCCGAAGCTTGTGCTGAAGCAGGGATTGTCTTTATTGGCCCCACACCCGATCAACTGCGGCGATTTGGACTCAAACATGAAGCAAGAGCGATCGCACAAGCTGCTGGAGTCCCACTTGTCCCCGGTAGTTTGTTGCTAGATAATTTGCAAGAGGTGAAACAGGCAGCAGCAGAAATTGGCTACCCTGTGATGATCAAAAGTACCGCAGGGGGTGGCGGTATTGGAATGCAGTTGTGCCGCAGTGAAGACACTTTGGCAGACTTATTTGAAAATGTCCAACGGTTAAGTCGGAATAATTTTAGTCAAAGTGGAGTATTTTTAGAAAAATACATCGAACGGGCGCGGCACATTGAAGTGCAAATCTTTGGTGATGGTGAAGGAAATGTCGTTGCCCTTGGTGAACGCGATTGTTCAACGCAACGGCGCAATCAAAAAGTCATCGAAGAAGCCCCTGCACCGAACATTAGTGATACTCTGCGGCAGCGCTTGTATGAGTCTGCCGTTAAACTCGGCCAGGGAATTCGCTATCAATCGGCTGGTACGGTTGAGTTTATCTACGATGTAGATACCCAACAGTTCTACTTTTTAGAGGTGAATACTCGCTTACAAGTGGAACATGGCGTAACAGAAGCGATTACAGGTGTGGATTTAGTAGAGTGGATGGTGCGTCAGGCAGCGGGCGAGTCGCTGGAGTTGACATCCTACCAGTACCAACCGCAAGGGCATTCAATTCAGGTGCGGGTGTATGCCGAAGATCCAAATAAAAATTTTCAGCCGAGTTCGGGTGAGTTAACCCAAGTGCAGTTTGCTCCTGATATTCGCTGCGATACTTGGATTGCGACTGGCACAAAAGTGTCGCCGTTTTACGATCCCTTGTTGGCGAAGGTAATTGTGCATGGAGAAACAAGAGAAGATGCGATCGCTATTCTCCAAACTGCCCTCGCCCAATCTCGCATCGACGGCATTGAAACCAATTTGGAATATCTGCGCCAAATTATTGCCGATTCGACGTTTATTCAGGGCAATATTACCACAAAATTTACTAATACCTTTACCTATCGCCCTCACACAATTGATGTGCTAGTTGCAGGCACAATGACCACCATTCAAGATTATCCTGGACGAGTGGGCTACTGGAATGTCGGGGTACCGCCCTCTGGCCCTATGGATTCTCTAGCGTTTCGGTTGGGCAACCGGATTTTAGGCAATTCAGAATCGGCAGCTGGGTTGGAGTGTACGCTATCTGGCCCCGCTCTACGCTTCAATTGCGACACGGTAATTTGCCTCACGGGAGCGCAGATGAAAGCTACCCTAGATAAACAGCCGATTTCCTATTGGACGGCAGTTCCGGTAAAAGCAGGAAGTACGCTACGGTTGGGCAACATTCAGGGCGATGGTTTCCGTACATATATTAGCGTGCAAGGCGGGTTTGATGTACCCGATTATTTAGGCAGTAAAGCAACTTTTACTCTGGGTGGGTTTGGCGGACATGGCGGCAGAGCCTTACAGGTGGGCGATGTCTTGAAATTGCATCCCTCTACGTCCCAACCGCAGCCCATTTCCCCGGAATTGATTCCCACCTACTCAAATCATTGGGAAATTGGCGTTTTGTATGGGCCTCACGGTGCGCCAGATTTCTTCACCGATGCAGACATCGAGACTTTTTTCAATACTCATTGGGAAGTACATTACAACTCAGCACGAACAGGAATTCGCTTGATTGGGCCAAAACCAACCTGGGCGCGGCAAGATGGCGGTGAAGCGGGGCTACATCCTTCTAATATTCACGACAATGCTTATGCCATTGGTACAATCGATTTTACCGGAGATATGCCAATTATCCTGGGTTTGGATGGGCCGAGTTTAGGCGGTTTTGTCTGTCCAGCAACGATCGCCGAAGCAGAACTCTGGAAAATTGGGCAACTCAAACCGGGTAACACAGTACAATTCCGTCGCCTCACCTTTGAGCAAGCATTGCAACAAGAATTACAGTTGGATCGGCAAATCGAAACCTTACAAGCAGGGGAAGCGGTGACGCTGGAGGCTGACGGTTCCGAATATCACGCGATTGTGGCAGAAATTCCCGCCGATGATCAGCAAATTGCCGTTATCTACCGTCAAGCTAGTGATAAATATTTGCTGATTGAATACGGAGATTTGGTACTGGATTTAAAGTTGCGTTTCCGGGTGCATGAGTTAATGGTTCATTTGCAAAAGAACCCCATTGATGGGATTTTGGAATTAACGCCGGGAATGCGATCGCTACAAATTCACTACGATAGCCGCATCATTTCGCAATCAAATTTAGTTACCGCATTACAAAACATCGAATCTCATCTACCGGATATTTCCGATCTAGAAGTGCCAACTCGTATTGTACATCTGCCGTTATCCTGGGATGATGAATCTACTCAACTAGCCATTCAAAAATATATGCAGTCGGTGCGAAAAGATGCACCGTGGTGTCCTAACAATATTGAATTTATTCGGCGGATTAATGGACTGGGTAGCATTGCAGAAGTTAAAGAAATTCTTTTTAATGCCAGTTACTTAGTGATGGGCTTAGGCGATGTTTATCTCGGTGCGCCAGTGGCAGTCCCGCTCGATCCGCGTCATCGCCTCGTCACCACAAAATACAATCCAGCCCGTACCTGGACTCCTGAGAATGCAGTCGGCATCGGTGGTGCATATCTCTGCGTTTATGGCATGGAGGGGCCGGGTGGCTATCAGTTTGTTGGACGCACCGTGCAGATGTGGAATCGCTACAAACAAACCGCAGATTTTAAAGATGGTAAACCGTGGCTATTGCGATTCTTCGATCAAATTCGGTTTTATCCAGTTTCTCACGAGGAGTTAATGCGCCACCGAGAGGATTTTATTGAAGGCAAGTTCAAACTAAAAGTTGAAGAAACCACGTTTAAATTTGGCGACTATCAACAGTTTTTGCAAGAAATTGCCCAAGAAACAACGAAATGCCAAACCCGCCAGCGAATTGCCTTTCGAGAAGAACGCGATCGCTGGACAGCTACAGCCGAAGATGAAAACACACTTGTCGCCGCCGATCCCCCACCAGCAGCAACAACAACTATTCCTGATAATTGCTACGCTCTAACCGCCCCAACAACAGCAAATGTCTGGCAGGTGTTAATTAAACCAGGCGATCGCATTACGGAAGACACGAGTGCGATCGTGTTGGAAGCTATGAAACAGGAAATGACTCTGTTACCGGACGATCCAGGAACGGTAGTAGAAGTCCTCTGCGAACCGGGGCAACTCGTCACCGCCGGACAGATATTAGCAATTATCCGAGGAGAAGCACCATGACGGACTTTATCAGCCTGGATATTGAATCGCTGCTTACAGCTTATCGAACCGCTCAATTGCAACCAACGGATGTCATTGAGGAAATTTATCGCCGGATTGCTGCACGGGGAAACGATGCCGTCTGGATTCATCTATTACCACAAGCAGAAGCGATCGCTCAAGCTCAAGTTCTCGCTGACAGCAATCTCGATGACTTGCCCCTCTACGGTATCCCCTTCGCCGTGAAAGATAACTAACATCGATGTGGCGAAAATGCCCACGACTGCTGCCTGTCCAGCCTACAGCTATATCCCAGAAAAAACGGCAACGGTAGTCGATCGCTTACTGCAAGCCGGGGCAATTTTGATCGGCAAAACCAATCTCGATCAGTTTGCCACAGGGTTAGTTGGGGTGCGATCGCCTTATGGAGCCTGTAGCAGTGTTTTCCACGACGATTATATTTCCGGTGGCTCTAGTTCTGGTTCGGCAGTGGCAGTCGCGGCGGGGTTAGTAAGCTTTTCTCTAGGCACTGATACAGCTGGTTCTGGGCGAGTTCCAGCAGCATTTAACAACATTGTCGGACTCAAGCCTACCAGAGGTGTATTAAGTACTTCCGGCGTAGTGCCTGCCTGTCGTTCGCTCGATTGCGTTTCCATTTTCACATTGAATTGCCAAGATGCTGCGATCGTCTGGCAAGTTGCCGGTGGCTTTGATGCCAGCGATAGTTATTCTCGCCAAATTCCACCACAAACCGCAGCAATTCCATCATCATTTTCCTTTGGAGTCCCCAAGCCAGATCAATTGAAGTTCTTCGGTGATGCAGCCGCAGCAGATTTGTATGAGCAAGGATTACAGAGGTTAAAAGCGATCGGCGGGAATCTTAGAGAAATTGATTTTCAGCCCTTTCAGCAAGCTGCTGATTTACTCTACTCCGGTGCTTGGGTAGCAGAACGGCTCGCCGCTATCCAATCATTTTTTGAAACTCAAGCTGATGCCATGCATCCCGTTGTCCGCCAAATAATTAGCAATGGTTTACGCTACACAGCAGTAGATACTTTCAAAGGTTTTTACGCTTTAGAAGCACTCAAGCAAGAAGCAGCACAGCAGTGGCAAAAAGTCAACATTCTAGCGTTACCTACCACCGGGACAATCTACACCAAAGCGGAAGTAGAAGCTGATGCGATCGCTCTCAATACTAACCTGGGCTACTACACCAACTTTGTCAACTTGATGGACTTGTGTGCGATCGCCCTTCCCTCTGGCTTTCGTGCCAACGGTTTGCCTACTGGCATCACTTTAATCGGGCAAAGTTTTCAAGATTTATCCCTGTGCCAATTGGGTATCCGCTATCACCATCAGATGGGCGTTACTTATGGCAAAACAACTTCTCTAAAGATTTCCCCATGACAATTACATCCACTAATCTGATTACTATTGCTGTTGTTGGCGCTCATCTCAGTGGACAACCCTTAAACTATCAACTGCAAGAGCGCCATGCCACCCTACTAAAAACCTGCAAAACCGCCTCTACCTATCGCTTTTATGCCCTTGCCAATACCCAACCACCCAAACCTGGATTAATAAAAGTTCTTGATGGTTCTGGGGTAGGCATTGAAATAGAAGTTTGGCAACTGAGTGCAGAAGGCTTTGGTACTTTTGTCGCCGCCGTACCCCCACCCCTAGTGATTGGCACCTTAGACCTGGGAGACGGTTCCTCAGTCAAAGGATTTTTGTGTGAACCCTATGTGATTCCCGATGCACAAGATATTTCCCAGTATGGCGGGTGGCGCAATTATCTTGCTAGTTTGTCAGATTCCTGAAGCGATGATCAAGCCCCGTTGGGGCGGGGTTACAGGTTTGGGGTGTGGGGTGTAGGTTTAGAAATAGCCAGTTTTTTCCGGCGTTTTCTCCCCGTTGTTGGCGGTTGCTCTAAAGTCTTAGGTTCAAAAGATGCTAATTGTGAATTGGTATTAGGCTTTGAGTGGAATGGCACGCTTGTAAAGCTGAAAGCTCGTCTGGGCAGGGTGTTGGGGGTAGGGTGTTGGGTGTAGGGAAAAATCA
>NZ_JAVRCC020000076.1:0-842 GCF_034530975.2 Nostoc sp. DedQUE07
GCTAATGTGCCATTAAAGCCTTCAGAAGCAAATCAAGAGCAAACAGAGTTAGCAATTCAGGAAATTGAGAACTTACCATGACCAACATCGCTCAATTTTGTGTTTTGATCGGGGGAATAAGATGGCAAGTATTTTAACTGACACCCGGCAGCTTCAATTAATTGAATAATCTGTCCACCTTTATGGAAGCTGGCATTATCTGCAATCACGATTTGACCGGGTTTTAATTGGGGGATTAAGCAAGTTTGCAACCAAGTTTCAAACACACTCCTATTACAAGATCCTTCTACCGTAAAGGGAGCAAATAACTGACCATTACATAGAGCGGCTATCATATTAATCCGTCCTTGTCTTCTGCCACTTTTTAGAGCATAAAAGCGCTTCCCTCTTTGATTCCAGCCATAGCTATAATCTTCTCTACTATCCATCCCAGCTTCATCTATATACACTATGTTCTCTGGTCTATACGTGGTTATCTCTTCAATAAATTTAAATCGTTTAACTTCATCTCTTTGTTGATAACCATAAGTTTTTTTTTTCGAGTGAACCCAATTTTATTTAACGCTCGTGATATAGTGCGATCGCTAATTTCTTCCGACCAGAGTTTGGCCATCTCTACTTGAGTTTTATCCCCATTAGCCTCGACAAAGGAAGTAAATTTTTCCCAGTCAGTAATTTTATGCCCATTGCCAGGTGGTTGATTCGGCAATGCTTGAAAATCTCCTGTTTCACGTTGCCGCTTGAGCCATAATCGAATAGTGTTACGACTAATGTTAAATATACGGCAAGATCCAGTAATTTTTAAGCCATCAAGCAAGATTGCTTGGATCACTTTTTGCCGG
>NZ_JAVRCC020000076.1:852-28826 GCF_034530975.2 Nostoc sp. DedQUE07
TCATCAAGGTCTACTTCCAGTTTATGGCTTAACCGCCTTGGCGGTTGCTATATATGTATTAGGTAATCATGAATACTATGGAAGTGCTTATCCAAGACTTGTTGAGAAACTGAAAGATTATTCATTAGGAACTAATGTTCATGTTCTAGAGAATGATTTAGTTACCATTGAGGATGTAAATTTTTTAGGTTGTACCTTATGGACTGATTTTAAACTGTTTGGTGAACCACGTATGGCAGGTGTAGAAGCTAGTCAAGTCATGAACGATTACAAGAAAATTAGATTAAGTCCTCAATACTCAAAGTTAAGAACTATTGACACAGCCCTAATTTGTAAAAAATCAGTTAATTGGTTAAAAAATACATTATCTGGCTTGTCTGGTAAAAATGTAATTATCAGTCATCATGCTCCTAGTGCAAAGTCTATACCTTTTCAATATAAAGAAGATATTTTAAGTGCTGCTTATGTTTCAAATCTTGATACTTTCGTTGAGGAGTCTGGAGCATTATTATGGATTCATGGCCACATTCACAATCAATTAGATTATCAAATCGGTTTGACTCGCGTTATTTGTAATCCGCGTGGTTATCCAGATGAACCAAATAATTACTTTAATCCAGGATTATCAGTGGAGATTTAATAAATAGTTCAGAAGACAGGAGAAACCCGCTTTCTACCTCAATACAGTTCAGTTAAAATGATGAAATTACTGAGCCATTAGCTGGATAACAAAAGCTATATTCAGCATTCAAGGATATGGGTGCATCTAGTTATTGATTATGAATCAGCTTACAACAAAATCTTGGCAAGAAGTTCGCGCTGCTTTCAAACAAATTTGGGGTTATGAAGATTTCCGTCCACCACAAGGAGAAATTGTCAGCAGTTTATTGGCACAAAAAGATGCACTGATTATTATGCCTACAGGTGGTGGTAAGTCAATTTGCTTTCAACTTCCTGCACTGCTACAAACAGGATTAACTTTAGTAGTTTCGCCCTTGGTGGCGTTGATGGAAAACCAAGTTCAGGAACTACGAGAAAGCCACCAAAAAGCAGCGCTTTTACATAGTGAATTGTCTTCATCTCAACGCCGTGCAACTCTGCAAGCTTTAGAACGTCAACAGCTAAGATTACTTTATTTATCGCCCGAAACTTTGCTCAGTGTCCCAGTGTGGGAAAGATTATGCCACCCGCAATTGCAAATTAATGGTTTGATTTTAGATGAAGCTCATTGTTTAGTGCAGTGGGGTGATACTTTTCGCCCAGCTTATCGCAGATTAGGGGCGGTGCGTCCGGCATTGCTCAAATCAAAACCACCAGGAACAAAAATCAGTATCGCCGCTTTTACCGCTACTGCTGACCCCTCAGCCCAAAAAACTATTCAAACAGTTTTACAATTACAGCAACCAGAGATTTTCCGCTTGAATCCTTACCGTCCGAATTTGCATCCCAGCGTTCGCATCGCTTGGACACCACGAGGTAGGAAACAACAATTATTAAAGTTTATTCAAAATAGACCGCAACAATCGGGATTAGTTTATGTTCGCACTCGGAGAGATAGCGAAGATTTAGCCCAATGGTTAGCAGAGATGGGTTACGCTACAGCTAGTTATCATGCGGGATTGGGTGCAACAGAACGCCGTGAAGTAGAAGCAAGCTGGTTAAGTGGCAAAATTCCCTTTGTTGTATGTACCTGTGCGTTTGGCATGGGGATAAATAAAAGCGATGTTCGCTGGGTAGCACATTTTCACGCGCCGCATCTGCTATCTGAATATGTGCAAGAAATTGGCCGCGCTGGAAGGGATGGGAAACCAGCAGAAGCGTTGACATTGGTGAGTGAACCTACAGGGTGGTTAGATTCAGGGGATAAGCAAAGACAGGAGTTTTTTCAAGAACAAATGCGATCGCAACAACAAATAGCGCAGCAACTTGTGAAAAAATTACCAAAACAGGGAGAAGTGAATGCAGTAACTCGACAATTTCCCGAAGGTGCAACGGCGCTAGCTTTACTCCATAGCAATGGTCAGCTAAACTGGCTCGATCCTTTCCATTACAGCATTGGGCAAAAAGCCGGAAATCAGCCACCGACGCAATTACACGCTGCTAAACAGATGCAGCAATACCTAACAACTAAGCAGTGTCGTTGGCAGTTTTTGTTAAATGCCTTTGGTTTTGATAAAGAAGCAGCTAACCTGCGTTGCGGACATTGCGACAATTGCCACTAAACTACCCTTGCTTGCGATCGCAGAGGAGTTTCTCGGCAAATACTTAGGTGGAAGATTTGAACCTTTGGCACATATTCCAGGTCATTCAGGAATAGTTAAATAAAGTCTCAAAATGGTGGTTAGTGTGATTCACCGACCACCTTAATATTTTTAATTACAGACGGATTTATTAATTCATCGGGTACTCGGTTTTGCTCAATGTATTCATTAATCTCTGCTTGATGATCGAGATAAAAACTCAAGGCATCAAATACTTGTGCCAGCGTCAAATGTGGCAAATGGTTCAGGATTTCTTCTGGCATAATCCCCAATCGCCACAAACCGACAATTGCACGAACAGATGTCCGAGTACCTATAATTATTGGCTCTCCACTCAAAATTTCAGGGTTGCGGGTAACGTAGCGCGAGGAGGTTTCAGCAAATATAGAATAAATGAAGGAAGCAGAACTGGCGTTGCCTTTAGTTTACCAGTAGTTATGGTCAGCAGGAGACTGGTGCGATCGCAATTGCGCCAGATTAAACCAATACTGCTTCTGTCTTCGGTTGACCTTAACATTATGGACAAATTTGAGAAAAAGTCAAGTTTTTAACCTCTGATTTTGTATAAACTCTTACTGCTAATTCCTCTGGTTGTCCTAGACAATCACCATAACATCCGTTAACAAAAGCAGTCCCCCGATCTCCAACTAACTCAAGAACAAAACGACCAGCTTCTCCTCCAGCAGAAAAATCAGTTTGCTGATAGTGTCTACCTTCTGCAAACCCCTGTGTATGTATATGACCGATATAATTTTTGAGTTGTTTGCACTCATTCAATTGAGTAATTGCTTGTTTGTAATAAGAGTTATACTCTCTAAAACCTAGATAATTCCTATATTCAATTGGTATAATTAATCCGGGAGTTAATTTTGTGGTACAAGCTATACAGTAAGGAATTAAAATTACTATCAATAATGGAAGTATATTTTTTAAAATATGCTGGTTACGATATTTTTTTTGATTTTGGATTTTACAAGATATATAAATACAAATAAAAGGTAATATTAGTAAAAAACTACAAAGTAGATTAATTATAATAAATATATCTGTATATATCAATTTAGATGTTACTTTAAATGAGTTACTCGGTGAATTTGCTTTTTTTAAAATACTATCAATCGTCAAAGTTATAATTAAAATTATTGGAGAGATAAACAGAAAAGCAGTCAGTAAATATAAAAATATAATAATGCTATTAATATTAATAGGTAGAATTATTAAATTAAGAATGGAACCTAGAAGTGCAGCAATAATAATTGCGGAAAAAGAAAAATCCTCACGCTTATCACGAAAAGTTAAAATAGACGCTGTACTGCAACATAGAGCGACAAATAATGCCATAGAAAAACTAGAAGGAAAATCGCCTGGGTTATCTAACCAAACTCCAACAAAATCATCTCTGAAAATAATACTTGGTAATACTAATAAAATCAGAAATGGGAAACTAACCAGAAAGATTAAACTAGTAATAGCTGTGGCTGATGTTTTAGAGTTTAAATAGTTATAACTTTTATGTATTTCAAATTTTTTCATCTATAAGAGTTAAGTGAAATATTTAATTAGTAATTAGGAAATTGCAAATAAATTACAGATTGCCTGTCTTGATTTTAAATTTAAACTAAGAAATGGCATCATCCGTATTGCTTTCTCCAGCTTTGAGTACTTGATCTGCGGTTAGCTGTAATTCTGGGAAAATCGTAGAAGCGATCGCACTGTTTCCTGTAAATCTGGTTTCTTCATAAAATCCGTCAACTAATATCAGTACGGTAAATACATTTATTTGTGGATCGACAATCCAATATTCAGCAATTCCCCTCGCGGCATACTCGGAACGTTTGTAGCGATAGTCTCGATCTTCATTAGCTTTGCCAGGAGAAACAACTTCGACAACTAATGCTGGAGGAGGCATATCCAAAGTGATTGTAGATCGCGTTGCACCTTCTAAGGCGGTTGCAAGTTCATCCGTCAGCACAACTAAATCAGGAATGCGAGTTGTCACACGAGAACCAGCAACAACAATTTCAACTTTGTTACTTAACCGATTAACTGGGACGAACTTGAGGAAATTTACCAGCAAAAAGAGAGATATCTGGACATTTTTCGGGCTTTCAGGTGGCATTGCAACTAACTCACCTGCCACCAGTTCATATTGGCTATCCGTGCCATCATCATACTTCAAATATTCCTCAAGTGTTAGGCGTTTGCCAGCGATCGCAGTCATTGAATTATTCAATCCTAAATCCAAAATTTGTCAGTAGGAAAATACTAGAACAGCATTTAAAACTCAGTACACTTCGTCATGAGTGCCAATATCAATTAGCAAAATTTCCTCTTCCCCAGATTCTATATTTTGCACGAAGTTAAAGACAATGCGACAATCATAGTCCACTGAACACGCCCAAGCTCCAGACAGTTTGCCTTTAAGTTTATGAGTCTGCAACAATGGATCAAATGGATCGGCGGTTAGTAGTGCTAACCGCTCTCCAATCCGCTCTTGTAATTCTGGCTGTCGTCGTACCAATCGCTTAAATGCTCGTTTAAACGATGATGCCAAAACTACAGTTATCACTTGCGTAACTCATCCATTATTTGAGTAACTGTACCACGGAACACTTTTCCCGACTGGTATTCTACTTGTGCTTGAGCGATATTAGCAGCAATTTCAGATCGCCGCCGTTCTGCCAACCTATGACTTATCAGATCAATTAATGTTTCTTGTTCATCTACTGATAAGTCTTCGATGCTTTCTAGAACTTGATCTAACCTGGAAACTGAAGTCATTATTTATTCTTACCTTGTTTGCAGTACATAACTATTACGTATGCCTAAAATTGCTGCAAAAACCGCAAATCACTAGCATACAAGCGACGAATATCATCGATTTGATGTAACACCATTGCAAAGCGTTCTACACCAAAACCGGCAGCAAACCCTGTATAAACTTCTGGGTCATAACCCACAGACTTAAGTACATTTGGATCGACCATACCGCAGCCCATCACCTCTAGCCAGCGTCCATTCCACTGCAAATCTACTTCAGCCGAAGGTTCGGTAAACGGGAAATAACTGGCGCGGAAGCGAATTGGTAAATCGCCAAATATTGCTTGTAAAAATACCTTAATTGTGCCTTTGAGGTCTGTAAAAGTTAGTCCCTCATCAATGGCTAAAAGTTCTATTTGATGGAAAACTGCTGAGTGAGTCGCGTCTACATTATCTCGCCGATAAACTCGCCCTGGAGCCACAACCCGAATCGGTGGTTCTTCTCTTTCCATGTAACGAATTTGCACTGATGAGGTATGAGTCCGTAAAAGATTACCATCTGGCAAGTAGAAGGTATCCTGCATATCACGGGCGGGGTGATCTGGCGGGGTGTTGAGAGCCTCGAAATTATAATAATCTGTTTCCATCTCTGGCCCTTGAGCCACGGTGTAGCCCATACCGACAAAGATATCCAGCGCCCGGTCGATAATGCCGTTGAGAGGATGAATCCGACCTTGGGGGCTGTAAATTCCCGGCATAGTTACATCCAGAGTTTCAGCCTCTAGCAAAGCTTGAATTTGCGCAGCTTCTAAGGCAGCACGTTGCTGGTCTAGACTAGTTTGCAGAGATTCTTTGACTGTATTGGCGATCGCTCCAATTTTTGGTCGTTCCTCTGCACTCATCTGCCCCATACTTCGCAACAGTGCCCCCAATTCGCCTTTTTTACCCAGATAGTTAACTCTGAGTTCCTCCAGACGTTCTAAGGTGTCGGCGGCTGCGATCGCTTTTTCTCCTTCTTGCCGCAGTGCTAAAAGTTGAGCTTCTAAATTGCTAGTCATTAGTTATTAGTCATTGGTCATTAGTCATTAGTCTATAGTCAAAAGCTGTGAACTGGTCGCTAAATAAACTTACAGTCATAGCATTAACATCAGCTAAAGGTGAGGGTTGAAACCAAACCTCTGTTTATCAGTTATAGACGATTGGGCTAGTACAGCGGTCGTGTAAATCCAGCTAACATCTCACTTAACCAGACTTAGAGATTGAGCAACTTGTCTTAAAAGTAGGCAAAATTTTGCCACACACTCTAGTGAGTATAAATATTTTTTTGCTGATTGTGACCTCAGACATTGACAAATGGCTAATAACAAATAACTAATAACTAATGATCGATGACTAATGACCAATGACCAATGACCAATGACTAATGACCATGAAATTACTAATTAGCAACGATGATGGCGTTTCTGCCTTGGGGATTCGTACCCTAGCCAACTATTTGGCAGAGGCTGGTCATGATGTGAGTGTAGTTTGTCCCGATCGAGAGCGATCGGCAACTGGACACGGGTTAACTTTACACCAACCGATTCGCGCCGAAATTGTTGAAGAGATTTTTCATCCTACTGTCAAAGCTTGGGCTTGTGATGGCACGCCTTCAGATTGCGTCAAATTGGCGCTGTGGGCTTTGCTGGAAACTCCCCCGGATTTAGTTCTCTCTGGTATTAATCAAGGTGCGAATTTGGGAACTGAAATTCTGTATTCTGGCACTGTTTCTGCGGCAATGGAAGGTCTAATTGAAGGCATACCCAGCGTAGCGCTGAGTCTGATGAGTCACACATCTAAAGATTTTCAAGCTGCTGCTAAGTTTGCCACAGTTCTCGTAGACCAGTTAGCCCAAAAACCGCTGCCAGATTTAATGTTGCTCAACGTCAATATTCCTGCGGTCAAATGGGAAGAAATTGCCGGAGTTGCTCTCACCCGTCAAGGCCTACGGCATTACATTGATGTGTTTAATAAACGAGTCGATCCTCGTGGAAAAACGTACTACTGGTTAACCGGAGAGGTAGTTGAGGATGTGGAACTCCCAAGCGGATTAAATCTGCCTCAAAATGTACCTACAGATGTGGAAGTTGTACGTAAAAACTACATCAGTATTACTCCATTACAATACAATCTTACTTACGCAACTGGATTAGATAAATTATCAGATTGGGAATTCAATTTTCCTGGAATCATTTGATTTATCAGGACAAAAATGGGGTTATTCAAATACATCACGAAAAATGTAGGCTATAACGTAGGGGCACTCTTGAAATAAGCGATACACATTCACCCCAAAACCTAAAAAGTTCTAACTGACGTCTTTCATTCACATTTACACAATCAGCCAGAAACAGGATATGCTGTTTTACCAAGAAATCCTTCCTCAAGCAAAATCAGTGAGACAGCATAAACTTCAACAAAAGAAGTAACAATTCTTTCATTTATCGCCCGCTCAGTCCAGCAAGCAACACCCATGTCTAGGATAGAGAATCAATTTACCGTACAATTTTGGGGCGTTCGTGGCAGCATCCCCAGCCCTGGGCCACACACTGTTCGTTACGGCGGTAATACCCCTTGCATATCAATGCAAGCGGGCGATAAACGCTTAGTTTTCGATGCTGGCACGGGACTACATGTTTTGGGGCAATCTCTGTTGCGCCAAATGCCGTTAGAAGCTCACATATTTTTTACTCACTCTCACTGGGATCACATGCAAGGTTTTCCCTTCTTTACGCCAGGGTTTGTAAAGGGGAATGACTTTCATATTTACGGCGCGATCGCACCTGATGGTTCTACCATAGAACAGCGCCTCAACGATCAAATGTTGCACCCGAACTTTCCCGTACCCTTGCAGATTATGCAAGCCAATTTAAATTTCTACGACATTCGACCGGGGCAACCAATCCACATTGATGACCTTACCGTAGAAACAGCACCTTTAAACCATCCAGGTGAAGCTGTAGGATACCGCGTCAACTGGCGTGGTGGTGCAGCTACTTACATCACTGATACCGAACATTTTCCCGATCGACTTGATGACAATGTGTTGTGGTTAGCTCGTAATGCTGACATTCTGGTTTACGATTCTACCTACACAGACGAGGAATACCACTCGCCAAAATCCCCGAAAATTGGCTGGGGACATTCTACTTGGCAAGAAGCTGTAAAAGTGGCACAAGCCGCTAACGTCAAAACTCTGGTGATTTACCACCACGACCCGGCGCACGATGACGACTTTTTGGATCGTGTCGGCAAAGAAGCCGCTGAAAAATTTCCTGGTGCGATTATGGCACAGGAAGGATTGGTACTTCAGGTTCCGACCTCAGTTGTCTTATCAGAATCTTTTCCTGTTAGCAAGTTTTCTACCTAAAGATTGCGATCGGAGGAATTGGAGATTTTAGATTAGATTGGTGATCAGAGGCTTTCAGCGCTCCTGAAGGCGGTTTACCATAGGGTAGCTTCCTGCTGAGAGCTAAAATAAACCTAAAATCTCAGAATCCACGTGCTAAATTTGTCTAAAAATGGGTGTTCTGTGCGGGTTGCTTTTTCTAGCGTTGGGCTACTAACGCCGACTGCTGTTGCCCTTGGCAAGTTTGATGGCGTTCATCTTGGTCATCAAAGGGTAATTCAACCAGTCTTGCACGCTGGTGGTCACTTATCAGTAGCTAGTAGTCCGCACTCAAAGGAAAATCAACTGACAAATCAAGAATATACTTATTCAACAGTTGTCACCTTTGACCCCCATCCACAGGAGTTCTTTACAGGGCAACCCCGAACTTTGTTAACGCCACTGGATGAAAAAGTCCAACAATTGCGATCGCTTGGGGTAGAACAACTGGTATTACTACCCTTTGACAAAGAATTGTCTGCGTTGACCCCCGAAGAATTTGTCGAAAAAATTCTCGTGCAACAACTGCGATGCCAACGAATTAGCATCGGGCAGGATTTTTGTTTTGGTGAAAAGCGCAGTGGTACTGCTCAAGATTTGCAATTACTCGCCGCCAAGCACAATATTCCCGTTACCATCGTTCCCTTACAAACTTATACAGGTGATTCGTCCACCCAAACCAGTTGCGTCAGTACTACTCCGACTCAAGATGCCCGTATTAGCACTTCATTGATCCGCCAAAACCTTGAGCAGGGAGACATCGAAAACGCAAATCTGTTACTAGGACGCCCTTACACCCTCCTTGGTGATGTCGTTCAAGGTCAACAATTGGGCAGAACAATTGGCTTTCCCACCGCTAACCTCCAACTACCAAAAGAAAAGTTTTTGCCCCGCCAAGGAGTCTACGCTGTCCGTGTTTTCACTCTCAATGAAACAACAGATACCGCTTTTAGTGAGAACTTGGGTGTCATGAATATCGGTAATCGTCCAACTATAAACGGTACTTATTCATCTGCGGAAGTACATTTATTCGATTGGTCTGGTGATTTGTATGGCAAAAAACTGGTTGTGCAACTAGTTAAATTTTTGCGCCCCGAACAAAAATTTCCTTCTCTCGAAGCCCTGAAAACACAAATTCAACTTGACTGCGTTGTTGCTAGAGAAGTTTTGAGTGCTGGAGCGGAAAGTTAAAAGTTAGGAGTTAAGAGTTAGGAGTTTGGAGTCATTCAATTTTGGATTTTAGATTTTAGATTTTTATTTCAATCCAAAATTCAAAATTCAAAATCTAAAATTGGCAGAGTTACGAGTTCTAAGTGGGAACAATGTATTTAGGAAAATTGAGCATTGGGCATTAGGGAAGAATTCTTATAACTCCTGACTCCTAACTCCCAACTCCCCATTACACACTCCTCACTCCCCACAACGCATGAGAGAAAAAATCGACGCTTTAACACAAAATCTGGCTCTTACCATCGTTGGCAAAGCTGAGGCAATACGCTTAGTGCTAGTAGCATTGCTAGGTGGTGGCCATGCTCTCTTAGAAGATGTTCCTGGTGTTGGTAAAACCCTACTCGCTAAATCCTTAGCTCGCTCGCTGGATGGCAAGTTTCAACGGCTACAATGCACTCCCGATTTACTGCCAACTGATATTACCGGCACCAACATCTGGAACCCAAAAAGCGGCGAATTTACTTTTTTGCCTGGGCCAGTCTTTACTAATGTGCTATTGGCTGATGAAATTAACCGCGCCACACCCCGCACTCAGTCAGCTTTATTGGAAGTTATGGAGGAACATCAGGTAACAGTTGATGGTGTCTCTCGTGCAGTTCCTCAGCCCTTCTTTGTAATTGCTACTCAAAACCCTATCGAGTATCAAGGTACTTTTCCTCTGCCGGAAGCGCAAATGGATCGGTTTATGTTGTCGCTGAGTTTGGGCTATCCTTCTGAGGCAGAAGAACTCCTGATGCTACAAAATCTCCAAAATGGTGTCAAAGTTGCTGATTTACAGCCTTGTATTACCTTGGCAGAAGTACAGGAATTGCGTTACCTCTGCTCTCAAGTAAAAGTAGCAACTTCCTTGCAACAATACATTCTCGAATTGGTACGGGCAACACGTCAAGACGAGGAAATCGCCCTTGGTGTCAGTCCCCGTGGCACATTAGCATTACAACGGGCTGCCCAAGCGCTAGCTTTTCTATCAGGGCGTGATTATGCCATTCCCGATGATGTGAAATTTCTTGTCCCTTATGTTCTGTGCCATCGACTTATTCCTAGAGGAGGGCGCAATTCAAGAACTGTTGTTGAGCGATTATTGCGATCGGTTTCTATTCCTTAATGCAAAGTGACTTCAACGAGCTAAAAAACAGCTATCCAAGGTAGCGGTAACTGCATTTCTTGCTGGGAAAAATATTTTTCATTTTAGTAAATACCTCATAATAGTCATACTTGACTGAACTTAAGTTTCTTGAACCTGCCGGAATTTGGGCGTGTTAAAATCTCTTACAAAAGAGGTGGATAACAGATGAAAGCGATCGAAGTTACTGGCAAAATTGATTCTCAAGGAAACCTAATTTTAGATGAGCCGATTCAGGGAAACACTTATCCTCATCAGGTTCGGGTGATTGTGTTGGTTCCAGAACAAGCAGAAGCAGAAGAGCTTGACCCTGATGATACGCCCGTTGAGGAGATTAAAGCTAGTTTGAGGAGAGCGTTGCAGCAAGCCAAAACAGGGCAACGCTTGCCATTATCTCAAATGTGGGAGGGAATTGATGCCGAATGAACAGCTATCGGTATTCATCGATTTAACTCCTGAATATAAATAAAACTTGCGTGACCTTTCAAAAAAATTTCGCAATATTCGCTCTGATGTTCAACCAATTATTGAGCAATTACAATAAGGAAATATTGTAGGAGATAGAATTGCGGGCATTGGTGAGGAGTATGTTGTTTATAAGGTGAGAGTTCGTAACAGTAGTATCCAAAAAGGTAAGAGTGCTGGATACCGATTGATTTATCAAGTTAAGTCACCTACAAGTATTTTGCTACTAACGATTTATTCCAAATCTGTCCGAAAAGATATTGGTGCAAATGAAATCGGAGATATTGTGGCTGATTTTTATAATGAGTCAGGTTAAAACTACTAGAATACTTTTCCTTGCATAGTCAGTGGTGTGCTGAATAGATATTTATATTACTGTTGTCAATATAAAAGATGTGTTGCTGACAAAACTACTTACACAAAATTTGAAACACTGTCAATACTGCGTAAGTCTTATGATTAGCACAAGCGCCACTTTTAAATATTTGGGAATGTGAGGAATGTCAATTTTTGTTAAGGGGAAAATCCGCGATGCCTACGGCGGGCTACGCCAACGCCAAGCGCTACAGCCAAGCGCCGAACGTGAGTTCAAACGCCAATTTTTCGGTTTACTTCTGGTAATTATAACGTGGAGTTTAGCTATGGGTTGGCTTCTAGCCTTGGCAACTAACGCCCAAAGTGCAACTCCTCCCGCTGAAATTGGCACTGTTGATGTAGTACCTGCACAATACCAATTGGGGCAAGAACTTTATTTAGAAAACTGCTCCAAATGTCACATTGCCATACCGCCAGCCGTTTTACCTACCCAAACTTGGAAAAATATCCTGCAAGACTCGCAGCACTACGGCGCAGAACTCCAGCCTTTAGTCGATCCGCAACGCATCTTGGTGTGGAAATATCTTTCGACTTTCTCCCGCGTGCAGCTAGACGACGAAGAAACACCATATCGCCTCAACAACTCGCGTTATTTCAAAGCTTTGCATCCAGGAGTTGATTTACCACGTCCCGTCCAGATTGGCAGCTGTGTCAGCTGTCACCCCAGTGCTAATGATTACAATTTCCGCCGCCTGACAGCAGAGTGGAAGTGAGGAGTGAGGAGTTAGAAGTCAGGAGTTGAAAAATTCATAACTTATAACTCATAACTCATAACTCTTAACTCCTAACTCTATTCCCCCACACCCTCTCTGGCCCCATCTGGGGGCAAAATGATACTATGAAGAAAGAGTAAATATAAGATAAGAGTTAAAACCAATCAGTTTATTAAATGATTGGCTAGTTTTTATCCCGCTTTTGAGGTAATTCTCATTTCACACCCATGCACAACCAAGACGTTTGGGCTGGGTTAAATGTTTATAATCAATGCCGACCCTTTAATTCTCATCCCCTTTGATTCAGTTCTATAACCTGCCATGCTAAAACTTTTGTTGGGCGACCCCAACGCTCGTAAGCTTAAAAAATACCAACCTTCTGTTACTGAAATTAACCTTTTAGAGGAAGAAATTAAGGTTCTTTCCGATGATGAGTTAAAAGGTAAAACCGTCGAATTTAAACAACGGCTCGCTAAAGGCGAAACCCTAGATGACATATTGCCAGAAGCTTACGCCGTTGTTCGGGAAGCAGCACGGCGAGTATTAGGCTTGCGGCATTTTGATGTCCAACTCCTTGGTGGTATTATTTTGCACGTGGGGCAAATTGCCGAGATGAAAACTGGTGAAGGTAAAACACTAGTCGCTACCTTGCCAAGTTACTTAAACGCCCTTACTGGTAAAGGTGTACACGTCATCACCGTAAACGATTACCTAGCTCGTCGAGACGCTGAATGGATGGGACAGGTGCATCGCTTCTTGGGGCTGAGTGTGGGGCTAATTCAGTCAAGCATGACTCCTAGTGAACGTCAGAAAAACTACGACTGCGATATCACTTATGTTACCAACAGCGAGGTCGGCTTCGACTATCTGCGGGATAACATGGCGACATCAATGGCAGATGTGGTACAACGCCCGTTTAATTATTGCGTAATTGACGAGGTGGACTCGATTTTAGTTGATGAGGCGCGGACACCACTAATTATTTCTGGGCAGGTGGAAAGACCTACAGAAAAATATCTGCAAGCTGCTGAAATAGCATTCACACTCAAAAAAGACGAGCATTACGATGTGGATGAAAAAGCTCGCAACGTTCTATTGACAGATGAAGGGTTTGCGGAATCGGAAAATCTTTTGGGAGTCACAGATTTATTTGACCCAGAAGATCCTTGGGCACACTTCATTTTCAATGCAATTAAAGCCAAGGAACTTTTCCTCAAAGATGTAAATTACATCGTCCGCAATGGTGAAGTAGTAATTGTGGATGAATTTACTGGTCGGGTGCTAGCCGGTCGGCGTTGGAGTGATGGATTACACCAGGCGATTGAAGCGAAAGAACACGTCGAGATTCAGCCAGAAACTCAAACTCTCGCGACCATTACTTACCAAAATATGTTCTTGCTGTATCCAAAACTCGGTGGAATGACAGGAACGGCAAAAACCGAAGAACCAGAATTTGAAAAAATTTACAAACTCGAAGTTGCGGTAATTCCCACCAACCGCGATCGCAGACGCGAAGATTTGTCTGATATGGTGTTTAAGACAGAAGCAGGTAAGTGGGGAGCGATCGCTGGAGAATGTGCCGAAATGCACCAACTCGGCAGACCTGTCTTAGTAGGAACCACTAGTGTAGAAAAATCCGAACTTCTCAGTCGGCTATTGAAGGATTTGAAGATTCCTCACGAATTACTCAACGCCCGACCGGAAAACGTCGAGCGTGAGGCGGAAATTGTCGCTCAAGCTGGACGAAAAGGTGCTGTTACCATTGCTACTAACATGGCTGGTAGAGGTACAGACATCATTTTGGGTGGTAACTCCGAATACATGGCACGTCTGAAGCTACGGGAATACTTTATGCCCCGAATTGTCATGCCAGAAGATGAAGACGCCTTTGGCGTGCAAAGAGCAGCCGGATTGCCTACAGGACATGGTGGTGGTCAAGGCTTTGTCCCTGGTAAAAAAGTCAAAACTTGGCGAGCTTCGCCAGAAATTTTCCCGACTCAATTGACAAAAGAAACCGAAAAACTACTCAAAGATGCAGTAGAAATTGCCGTGCGTGAGTATGGCGATCGCAGTTTACCAGAATTGGAAGCTGAAGAAAAGGTAGCTGTAGCCGCAGAAAAAGCCCCCATTGATGACCCTGTAATTCAGAAATTGCGGGAAGCTTACAACCGCGTCAAACAGGAATACGAACAATTTACTACCCGCGAACATGAAGAGGTAGTGGGTATCGGCGGTTTGCACGTAATTGGTACAGAACGCCACGAATCACGGCGGATTGATAACCAGTTGCGCGGACGTGCAGGAAGACAAGGCGACCCTGGAACCACGAGATTCTTCCTTAGTTTAGAGGATAACCTACTGCGGATTTTTGGTGGCGATCGCGTCGCTGGGTTAATGAATGCCTTCCAAGTGGAAGAAGATATGCCCATAGAATCTGGGATGCTTACCCGGAGTTTGGAAGGTGCACAGAAAAAAGTTGAAACCTACTACTATGACATTCGGAAGCAGGTATTTGAGTATGACGAGGTGATGAATAATCAACGTCGTGCTATTTATGCCGAACGCCGCCGAGTGCTAGAAGGTCAAGATTTGAAAGAACAGGTGATTAAATACGCTGAAAAAACGATGGATGACATCGTTGACTTCTACATCAATATAGACTTGCCCTCGGAAGAGTGGGAGTTAGAAAAGTTGGTTGAGAAAGTTAAAGAATTCGTCTATCTGCTAGCGGATTTACAAGCTAGTCAATTAGAAGATATTACAGTCAGCGAGATTAAAGCCTTCCTCCACGAACAGGTACGAATTGCTTACGACCTCAAAGAAGCGCAGATTGACCAAGTTCAACCCGGACTGATGCGCCAAGCGGAACGTTTCTTTATCTTGCAACGCATTGATACTCTGTGGCGGGAACACCTGCAACAAATGGATGCCTTGCGCGAATCGGTGGGATTACGTGGTTATGGGCAAAAAGACCCGCTCATTGAGTATAAGAGCGAGGGGTATGAATTGTTCTTGGATATGATGGTTAACATCCGCCGAGACGTTGTTTACTCGTTGTTCATGTTCCAGCCACAGCCGCAACCGGTAGTGCAGGCTTCGTCTGAGATGGTGTAGTAGGGAATATATTACGCAGAGACGCAAAGGTGCAAAGAGTGCTTTTGCGTCTTTGTGTTTTAAGGCATCTCTCAAAAATATTTTGTTTTCAGGAGTTTGCTGAAACGGGTAAGCTGATACTACCAAGTCTTTAGGGTAAGCAAATGGGGCAAGTAATAGTTACCCTTACTATCACAAATCAAATCGATCGAGTTCTGGCAGAACGAGGTTTTATTTCTTCGGGTTTCTCGCCTACTTACGTATTCCACTCAGCTCGGTACAAAATTGATTTATGGGAACCCTAAGTCATTAGGTATGCAAATGATTTTGTGATTTTGCACCCTGACAGATAAGCATTAAATAAATACAAATAAATAGCTATAAAAATGAATGGTTTGAAACCCAGAGTACCCTCTTTACAGTTGTCATAAAACCAAGAGATAGAAGAAAGACCATGCTTGTTTTCCACTGGTAAGTCTTACCATTGAGTTAAGTTCATTAGTAAAAGGAAAGTTAGCTGCAAATACAGCACAATCAATTCAAGAATTTATGCAAATCTTTTTTAGCTGTATTTTTAACATTCATCTATAGCCAAATACAGCTATTTTTAATGAATTTTTACAGTCAGAATTGCATTATCTACTGCTGTTATCTGGGCTGACTTTTCATAAGCTTTGAACTCAAAAACAAGCATGGTCAGTGAGTGACGTTGAAGTGTCACTTTTACCTACTGTCTTATACTACTATGTGGTATAAGATAGAGGTATAGAAATATTTATAAGAAGCTTTTATGGACATTGCCCATAAAAGTTACCTACAATGTGGTTATGCAAGCTTTAGGAAGCTGTTGCAGATGTATTGGCAGATGCAATAGCTTTATCACCATCAGTAATAGCGCCAGCAAGAGCGCCAGCAAGAGCACCTGAAATCTCAGCGGAAATACCGAATTTGTCTACTTTATAACTGCTTTTCTTAGCAGTAGAATAGCTACGTGCGTAAGCAGATGCAACTCCCCCTTGTACTTGACTAAGATCGGAAGCTTCATCTTCGCAAAAACTGAGATCGGAAATTCTTAATCGTTCCATAAAAAAGCTCTCTTTGAAAAACGAATGTATTGCTGAAAGTTTTTGATAACTTTCAGCAATTTTTCTATCTAAAATGCACTGTAGTACACTGTAGGACTAAGGCATATTTAGCCGGCAGAAGAACTAGATGAACCGACACTAGCAGATAGGCTGTATTTCTTGGAGACAGCAACAGTGCTAGTAGCAATGCTGGTGATAGCGATGTTTTTACCAAAAGCGAATGCTTTTGAATTAGCATCTGCAAAAGCTATTCCACCTTGAACATTCTCATTTTCAAGAACGGTTTCTACATGAGAAAGATCGTTGATAATCATGATTTTACTTTCCTAAGAATTAGTAAGGTCAACTGGTTTGTTGTCGTGCCACTACAACTTGTTTTTTAGTAGCATACAAAGAATAGCACTATTAGAATTCGATGAACAGTAGTTTTACGTAAATTTTCTTTTATAAAGGAAAAAACATTCTACTATCAAGTTACTGACCCTATATAGTATTTAAAAATTGTTTGAAAAGTACTTTGCTATGTACTATCAAGTTATTTACAACGTCTAGTATTTAGAGGCTGTTTTAAATGTGTTTCGATATGAGTTTAAGGACTTTTAATTCCCCTAACCTCCAAGTCTATTTCATTCGATCTATTAAGGATATTGTCAACAACATAGACAGTAAATGCAGAGAAGTTAGTAATCGAAAAATTACTATCTCAAAGAGTTAATTTCAGTGCGTTAGCGTTGGCGTAGCCTCTCGTAGAGAAGCCTTGCCGTACCTCTACGGGGAAGCAAGCTACGCAAAGCGTCTCCGACAGGAGAGGGCATCACTATTTTCTTGTGCAATCAGATTTTTTATTCACCTGATTTTTTGCTTGAAACGCTTGTAAATCAGCACCTTTTAGGACATGAAACAGCTTTCCTTGCCCTAACGTCGTCAGGGGTCTTTCATGTCCTTTATTGGTATCAGTAAACTTAAGCTAAAACTCCTTTAATATCTCGTTTCCAGTCAGAGGCTAGAAATACTGCCTCCCATTAAACATTCCCCTGCTCCGACAGGCAATGAGATAAACCGCTAAAAGCTTTAACCTTAAGTTGACACCAATGTAAGTCCTTGCACCTCTACAAATCTAAAAATAGTTGGGGATAATTTATTTTTTGCAAGTCCTTAAAAGAGAAGGATAGTAAGATTTAAAGCCTCTCTCTTTTTAGAATAGATATTGCAAATAACTCTAAGGATAGATTGACAATATATTTGTTCGTCGAATTTATCCTGCCTTCATAGCAAACTAGTTATAATTATCTTCCATCTCCCTCAGAAATTAAATTCTCATTTACACAGTATTTATATGGGACGTGTTCGTTCTAAGTCTGACCTACCCACAAAAATCTGTCCGGTATGTCAACGTCCTTTCACATGGCGTAAAAAGTGGCAAGATTGTTGGGACGATGTGAAATACTGCTCAGAACGTTGTCGTCGTCGCCGTTCTGAAGCTCAAAATGAAACCAACTGCAACACAGACGCAAATAGCGCAAGAGATTAATGGAGTTACAGGTGCAACCTAAATTAATTATTCATGGTGGGGCTGGTAGTTCTCTCCACGGTAAAGGCGGATTAGAGGCGGTGCGCCGATCGCTCCATACAGTAATAGAAGAAGTTTATTCTCTGCTATTGTCAGGAGCAACTGCCTCAGAGGCAGTGGTGCGGGGTTGCCTAATGCTCGAAGACAACCCCCGTTTTAATGCTGGTACTGGTTCAGTATTGCAATCTGATGGACAAATCCGTATGAGTGCTTCCCTGATGGATGGTGCATCAGGGCGGTTTAGTGGTGTGATTAATATCTCACGGGTGAAAAATCCGATTGATTTAGCGCAATTTTTACAAAGCTCCCCAGACCGAGTGCTATCAGATTTCGGTTCGGCTGAGTTGGCGCGAGAAATGCAAATTCCCAGCTATAACGCTTTAACTGATTTGCGGTTACAAGAGTGGATACAAGAGCGCCAGGATAATTTTAAAAGCGCAATGGCTGGCGTAGTAGCAGAACCCGAACTGCTAGAAACCAGCAATGCCGGACGCGGTACCATCGGTGTAGTAGCTTTAGATGCATCTGGTAAGTTAGCTGCTGGCACTTCTACTGGTGGTAAGGGATTTGAGCGGATTGGTAGGGTAAGTGATTCGGCGATGCCAGCAGGTAATTATGCTACTAGTAATGCTGGTGTTAGCTGTACTGGCATTGGTGAAGATATCATCGATGAGTGTTTAGCCGCACGGATTGTAGTGCGTGTCACTGATGGGATGTCACTGAAGGAGGCGATGCAGCGTTCCTTTGGGGAAGCCCACGAGAACAAACGCGATTTGGGAGCGATCGCCTTAGATGCTAGTGGAGCGATCGCTTGGGGGAAAACTAGCGAAATCTTACTCGCCGCCTACCACGATGGCGAAAAAGTTGGTGACACTTTGGAATGGACTGGCAACGAACTGATCGGCTATTGTTGAATCAGTTTCAGCGCTTCGGCTAAAGTTTCTTGCTGGTCAATCATTGCGGCCAATTCTTGGGCTTCATAACGCCCTTCAAAAGTTTCTAGCGCCGCTCTTTTCAGTGCCACTTGATATCCTTGTTCCAGAATATCGATTAATTCTGCTTGATTCAAGTAAAAGCCACCGGATTTGCGGCGCTTGTTTATTTTGTTGATTTCCCGCACTGTATTTTCTATTGAAACATCCCAAGAGCGAGTAGAACGTTTTTCGGCCTTTTGTTTAATTAAATGGATGAGCAGAATCACACCATAACTATCAATTTTATTGATTTTGTCATTGAGGCTCATTTCTTCTAACTCATCCACCAACAGCAGCGCCTCATGGATTTTGCCTTGTTCTAGAAATTGCCTAAGTTCTAGCAGTTCTTCCATGCATGTTATATGTTGAGATTTTGGCTATATTACTAATCTAGCTAGATTAGACATCTAGCAAAAATCGTGGTTTATAGTCTAAGACTAGAGATCGAGCGCGATTAACACCGATAAATTATTTATGTCGATCTGTGGTTTCATTTTCAACATTTTTCCTTTGCCAAGCTGGTTTCACCACCTGACGACTACGGGCAATTACCAGAGAATCATCAGGAACATCTTCTGTCACAGTAGAACCAGCTGCAATGTAGACATCATCTCCCAACGTGAGCGGAGCCACTAAAACGCTATTGGCGCCAGTTTTTGTCCGATCGCCTATTTTGGTACGATGTTTCTTTACGCCGTCATAGTTGGCAGTAATTGTACCAGCACCAATATTCACCTGATTACCGACAACAGTATCACCTATATATGACAAATGGGCTGCATTGGTGCGATCGCCTAATTGCGTATTTTTCAACTCCACAAAATTTCCCACACGGCAACCAGCACCCACCTGTACCTGACCGCGCAAATGAGTATAAGGGCCAATTCGGCTTCCGGCCTGCACGGTGCTATTTATAACTACTGAATATTGCACCGTGACATTTTCACTTAACTGACTATTTTCAATTAAACTCCCCGGCCCAATCCGACTTCCTGTTTGGATCGCCGTATTTCCCCGCAGGTGAGTTTGGGGTTCAATAATTACATCCGGCTGCAATTCCACTGTTTCATCAATGGTGATGCTTGTAGGGTCGATGAGAGTGACACCCGCCAGCATCCATTTTTCCTTGACTCGTTTTTGCAAAATTTCGGATGCTGCTGCCAGTTGCAAGCGATCGTTGATGCCAAGAATTTCTTGATAATCTTCCACATCCACTGCCATTACTTGTCCTACCTGAGTTACGGCATCGGTAAGATAGTATTCTTTTTGGGCATTGTTTGCCTGGAGGTGGGGAAGCACCTTTGCCAAATCTGGCCAGCGAAAGCAGTAAACTCCAGCGTTAATCCGCTGATTTTCTCGTTGAGCAGCCGTACAATCCTTGTGTTCGACCATTTGCTGCACAATATTTTCATCGTTACAAAAAACGCGCCCGTAGCCTGTGGGGTCGGGTAGGTGCGAGGTGAGAATAGTGGCAGAGTTTTGATTTTGGACGTGAGTTTGTAACATCTGCTTAAGAGTTTCGCTGCGTATTAACGGTAAATCGCCGTTAAGTACCAGTAAATCTCCTGTGTAATTTTCCAAGTGAGGAAGTAATTGCTGGATAGCATGACCTGTCCCCAATTGCACAGTCTGTTCGACAAACTCCAAACTGGGAATTGAATGCATGGCGGCTTGGACTTCCTCAGATTGATATCCCACAATCACGATTCGCCGTGAGGGCGAAAGTGGTTCTACACTTTCGAGAACTCTCTCTACTAGCGATCGCCCACCCAAAGAATGTAAAACCTTGGGTAAGCGTGATTTCATCCGTGTGCCGCGTCCCGCCGCTAGAATTGCTACAACTACCATAATTAGCTATCAGCTATCAGTGAAATTGTGATTAGTGCTGTTAGTACTTTAAAATCTCGGCTCAAATCATACCAGCTAATCATAGAAGACTGAAAATATCAAAAAATTCAGAATTCAGGAGTCGGTATAACTTTTACTCATAAAAAGCAGAGATTATAATAATGCAAATTAGCGTTCATTACAGCAGCTACAAATCATTACTCCCTATTCCTCAGTCTTCCCATTTTCCTGAAAAGAGCAAATAAACTCTGCAAACTGCTGCATTAGTTTGGGGTTACGCCAACCAGAATCAGCTTCTTCTTGCATCACTAAAAGGGCTTCTGTTGAAGTAAAAGCTCTTTTGTAAGGTCGTTCACTAGTCAGGGCATCATAAATATCAATTAACTGAAATACTTGCGCAAGATAAGGAATATCATCCCCCTTGAGTCGATCCGGGTAGCCTGAACCATCCCAACGTTCGTGGTGATGACGAATAATCGGAATTACACCGCGCATACTGCGTAGTGGTTGGCAGATTTTTTCTCCAATCAAAACGTGCTGCTGCATAATTTGCCAATCTTCGGGGGTGAGTTTGCCTTTTTTTAGCAGCACAGCATCGGGAATACCCACTTTACCAATATCGTGGAGATAACCACCCCACATCAAATCTCGAATTTGATAGCGTGTGAGGTTGAGGTATTCACCAAAAACTTGTCCCAGTTTTACTAGACGTTCGCAATGGTTGCCTGTATTGGGATCGCGACTTTCGATAGACATGGCAATGGAAAACAGTACTTGTTCGGCATGGTCTAAATCTTCGTTCAGACGCTTCTGCCGCACCAAGGACTTTACACGCGCTGCGAGTTCCACCCGATCGAAGGGTTTGGTGAGAAAATCATCTGCCCCAACTTCAATTCCCCGAATGCGCGATCGCCTGTCATTTAACGCTGTAATAAAAATTACTGGGATTAGCCTAGTCTGCTCATCCTGTTTAAGCAATTGGCACACTTCAAATCCATCCATTCCTGGCATCATGACATCCAGCAAAATCAAATCTGGTTGTTTTTGAGTTACCAATCCCACAACAATAGACCCAGTGTCCGCCTCAATCACCTCATATCCTTCCATCCCCAAGAGGGCAACAGCAGTCATCCGGCTGGCGGCATGATCGTCAACAACTAAAACCTTCGGCGGATCTAAATCAAACCCATTCACTTTAGAACCTTTGGCTTGTAGTGTTCTAGAGACCAATGAATCTTCATCACAATTAACATCAGATTTTATCCAAGAAAACATTGCTTGCCTATCTTCAAGCATAAGGTCTCCTTGAGATAAGCCTAAAGAATAACCCTCCGCATTTTGCGATTCTACAGCATGATTTGAACCGATACTCTTCACTGTGCTAATGGGGTTTGACCCATTAACAATTTTTTCTGTAAAGCCTGTATGGTTGGATTTCCATTGAATCACAAAGGCACTCCAAGTTTTTGCACAAGTTAGTTAACAGCGTTAGATTTTAAAAACAAATTTAAGATTTGACTGTATCTGAGTCAGAATTTCGATATGGATTATGGATGATGTCAAGCTGCGGATGGAATTTTTCGCAGCATCTATCTTTTATGTTACGAACAAGATGTATCTTGTTGTCAAATTTTTTGCTTTTAATTCCAGTATTATAAATTATCACAAATGTTAAATCAGGTTTTTTACGGAGATTTTTTAGCCTCGTGGCGTCAGAAACCGTTGTAATTGAACAATTTATATCAAAATATCGGATTTTGAGTTTCAAGTCTTTATAGTAATCATTTAGATATAATTTTTTTACTCAGTTATAGGAATAATCTAGTACCGTAAAATATGATGTGATATTGAATACTAACATATAGTTAAGCTATTTGACTCGTAAAAACTCGTTGAATTAGGCTTGCAGTCCATAGACGTAGCATATTGTATGATATTGTAATCAAACTACAAACTAGTTCCCATAAAATCCCTACCTTGTGTTCCCAATAACCACCTTTTTCGCCAATGAGAGGAAGGTTCTAGGCAAGAGGTTTCTTGCTCCTGTTGTCGCCGCCTGACTATGACTTCAGTTGGATCGCTCAATTGAGGATCGCGATAGGGAATAGCAGCACGAGTTAGCAAGTGTTCTTTTTCAACTTCTGAAAGGGTAGTGAATAGGGAGTCGTCTTTAGACTCAGCATTTTGAGAATGTGTTGCCACAGTACCAGGCGATCGCCTTCCTACGGGTGGGGTAGAAGATATAACCAAACCAGCAGACAAAAGTGCTGTACGTACAGCAGCAGCACAAGAATAGGTGGCTAATAAACCATCTGGATGTAAACACAATGAGAGTTGTTGAATAAATTCAACAGTCCATAATTGAGGACACTGTGGTGGTGAAAAGGGATCGAGGAAAATTGCATCTGCCCAGAAACCCGACTGACGTACTAGCGCAATTGTAGTTCTAGCATCACCAATCAGTAACTTCGCTTTCAAGCAAGGTGTTTGTACTTGATGCTTAAAAGCTAGCTTTTTCAAAATTTCAATATAGTTACAGTTCCAATTGTCGAACAACTGATGGGCCATCGCCGCTTGTGGCACCGCTGGATTCAGTTCTAAACCGATTACTTCAACACAACAACTAGGATTCACTGCCCAAATAGTTTGCAAAGCAGCAGCTGTGTTATATCCTAGACCATAACAAACATCCAATAGTCGCAAGATCGGTTTTCGCGCTGCTGTAGCCAGTTGAGTAGGTTCCACAAACTTGCAAAAACTTTCTTGCGTAGCTCCATAATGGCTGTGAAAGGATTCACCAAACTCTTGAGAGACAAAGGTGAAAGAACCATCTGCTGTTAACTTAGGTGTAAAATTCTCTAAGTCTGACATCTTACAAAAAAACTAAATAATGACTAATGCCCAATACTTCGGCTTCGCTCAGTACAAGTCCCCAATTTGTTGTTTCGCCAGCTTGGCTGTTTGAACATCTAAAAGATCCGCAAGTCGTTATTGTGGATTGTCGCTTTTCTTTAGCCGATCCACAACTAGGAAAACAACAGTATAAAACAAGTCATATAGAGGGATCGTATTACTTAGATTTGAATCAGGATCTTTCCAGTTCAGTGGGTAAGCATGGCGGGAGACATCCTTTACCTAACCCTAATGATATAGCTAACAAATTGGCAGCGATTGGGGTAAATTACCAAAAAAGTTTAGTTGTAGCTTATGATGATTCGCGCTTTGCCTTTGCGGCTCGTCTATGGTGGCTGTTGCGCTATCTAGGACATGAGCAAGTAGCAGTACTAGATGGCGGTTTGGCTGGATGGCAAAAAGCTGGATATTCTGTCACAGATGTTATTCCTCCCCCGCGGATGGCTAGATTTGTCGCTCAAGTACAAACAGAAAAGGTGGTAGATATTACAGCCGTGAAAAGCTGGAAAGATAGCCATGAGGTAGTATTGGTAGATTCAAGAGAGAGCGATCGCTACCAAGGCGAACGAGAACCAATCGATCGAATTGCTGGACATATTCCCGGTGCAGTCAACTATCCCTGGCAAGAAGTTACAGACTCTTCCGGCTACCTACTCCCCTCAGAAGAACAACACCGTCGCTGGGAAAAGCTAAAAACAGCCGAAGAAATATTGGTATATTGCGGTTCTGGCGTTACTGCTTGTGTGAATTTACTTTCTTTAGAATTAGCTGGTATTAGCAAGGGTAAACTTTATGCTGGTAGCTGGAGTGATTGGATTTCTTATTTATAGTCATTAGTCATTGGTCATTGGTCATTGGTCATTGGTCATTGGTCATTAGTCATTAGTTTTTAATAAAGGATAAATCACATTGGTCATTGGTCATTGGTCATTAGTTTTTAATAAAGGACAAAGGACAAATGACAAAGGACAAATGACAAATGACAAATTTCAAAACCGACCTAATTGCAAACCATAATTAATACTGAAGAACCAACCATCAAAATCAATGTTTTCGGCGGTTGAACTACCTAAACTTACTCCAGCCTGGACATTCATATAAATGGTATCGGATATTTGGTAATTTAAGTGTCCGAATAGTCGATAAAATTCGTCTTCTCGATCGCGCTGTGTAAAGTCTGATAAACTCATTTGGTAGTCAACACCAACCTGGAGAGGCTTTTGCAAGTAGTAGTTCAGAGATACCCAAAAGGAATTGATTATCCGATTACGACTTTGGGGATCGGCAAAATTTACACTCAACTCGTAGAAGCTATCTAGGGTTAATCTTGAAGTTAGGGGATCTCGGCGTCCCAAAGATAGCTGTAGGGAATTTTCATTTAAAAAGCGATCGCCTGCTTTGAAGCTATCGGGGCGATCGCTGCTATTGGCATAAAATAACTGTTGATTGCTCCAACGGATTTCTCCAAACATTCGTTGGGATAGCTGCTGGTAAAGACTGAGATTGAATCTCACCTGATTGTAATGATATTGTGACTGATTTATATAACGAATCAGATTGCCATCGATTGAGCCATTTAAAAAAGTCTTAGATCCTAAAGGAAAATATGTAGAGGCTAATGTCAGTCCAGAAATAATTAAACCATCTTCTATGGGACTATCATTTGATGAAAATATGTTATTCGTTTGGAAGTAGCCGACACGTCCTTGTAGATAACCAATAGGTTTAAACTGAGGTACAGGTTGTTCTGTTGGTGGTGGTAGCTGTTGTTCTAAGGGTTGTTGTTCTAGGGGTCGTAACCGCACCCGTAACCCCAATTCGCGATCGCTATTAGATTCAAACGGTTGTTTTGGCGATCGTAGCAGTTCTATCAACCTATCTCGCCTTTGAGAATACTCTCCCTCAGGTAAATTTAATAGTTGCTCCTTTGAGTCGGAAGGAGATATGGGCAAATTATTTGGTGGAGATTCTAGCTGTGGTGGTTCATTTTGCTTTTGAGTATCTATAGGTTCTTCGGTTTGATCTGGGATTTGAGTCGTTTCTGGTGTTTGCTGTGCTAGATTTAACGGCATCTGAGAGTCTAAAGTATGTGACTCACTCGACAGCTTGCACAAAGAGTTAATTGCTTTTTGCTCCAACTTATGACATAACTGCTCATGAGTTAACTGTATAGTTGCTAAATGATTAGGATGCAAAACATCTGTAATTGCAGATTCTGACGCATCTACTCTAATGCAACACCAGCTTCCACCACTGGACGTTAACAAAATACAAAAAAACAAATTTTTCCAGTTCTTGAGTCGCATCTGGTTAGATCGCATTGATTGCATTTGGCAAATGTAGACCCACAAGCTGTATTAGAAGTTCCGACTACAAAGATACAGTTGATTGTATCTATATTTAGCTTTGTAGGTATATACTGAAACTACAAACTAAAATTACTGCTTTTCGGATTTTTCCCCAGATTTTTTTGTCAAACTGAGATGTTCCGATAAATTGCTGTTTAAATTTTAGTGAAATACAGCTAGTGGGTAATTTAACAATAAATTTTTAAAAAGTTATTGTCCCTCATAATTAATGATCCTCTAACTGAACTGATTATAAAGGATTATATGTAAGGTACTTCTGATTTAATTATTTATATCAAATACTAACTTTTAAATATGCTACAGACTTTATTGGATACAATTTCATCTTTAGCAGTAAAAGTTAAATCAACTAAATACATACTAAGTACATATAGTAATCAGTAATCCAATTTTATTCATGAACTTGCTTACTTAGAGAAGGAACAGTAGACAGGAAAAAAAGCAATAAATGTGTACTGAGTGTTTTCAAAAATCAAATTTGAGTTATTTATTTCACTTATTATCTATTTTATGCATTAAATCGAAATTAAAATTTAAATTAATTTACCTAAAAAACTCTTACAACAATTAGCATTAGCTTAAAATTTAATTTTTATGATATTAGTTGAAGGTCAAAATTTGTCAAACTATGTTTTATAAATCGTTTCCATTATTGGTGATTGGTTTATGGGGACTTATAGTACTGCCTCTACCAAATCGGGTAAACGCTACAACTCCTCTAACGCGAGCAGAGATTCAGAACCTCCGCAACATCGTACAACTGATACCCAAAGATAAATTGAAGAAACGTCCTGCACGCAAATTAGATGCAATGACCCCTGGAGACGGGTTGTCAACTGGTCGAGCTTCTCTCGCAGATTTGCGTTTTAATGATGGCTCTTTAGCACGAGTTGGAGAACAGGCGTTATTTCAATTTTTGCCAAAGACTCGTGACTTTAAACTGACAAATGGGACTGTGTTGTTGCTCATCCCACCAGGAAAGGGGCAAACACGTATACAAACACCAAATGCAGCAGCAGCAATTCGTGGTTCAGCATTATTTGTACGCTACGACCAACAAACAGACACCACAATTGTAGGTGCGCTGACAAATAGCGGCATTGAAGTTTCTAACAAGAAAGCTTCTCGAACTCAGGTGTTGGAAGCAGGACAAATGGTGATTATAATTAAAGGCGAATTTCAGAGATTATATGATTTTGATCTCAGAAATTTTTATGAAACGAGCCAAATGGTTCGGGAACTTGATTTGAACAGGCAGAGTCCTGTGCCTACGCCCGATCCTGCAATTACCAGTGTTCAAGCCGAAACTGCTGCGGCTTTGAAAGCACAGGCACCGATAAAAGGCGAGGGAGTAATTGATAACCCCTCTATTGTGCAGTTAACTCCTAGTCCTTCAAATTCCTCAGCAAACTCTTCAGGCAAAACAGAACAAACCTCGACAAATACTAACCAACAGAGTGTACCAAGTACTAACAACAACAAAGTAAACAGTGAGGATAATAGCGTTGGTGCTGATTCTAGTTCAACCCTAACACCAACTCAAAACTCGTCAACAGAAAATCCGACAAATAAAAATCCGCAAAATAACACATTACCAATCAGTCCAACAGATCCAACACCCGTAACCTCACCAGATACAACACCCGTAACCACAACACCCGTAACCTCACCAGATACAACACCCGTAACCACAACACCCGTAACCTCACCAGATACAACACCCGTAACCTCAACACCCGTAACCTCACCAGATACAACACCCGTAACC
>NZ_JAVRCC020000077.1:0-28186 GCF_034530975.2 Nostoc sp. DedQUE07
CTTGCTACTATCCATATCTGGGTTCAAAGGATTTTATTAGTGGGATAGGTTCATAAAAGTTTTTGTTAATATATCTACCTTCTGGGTCAATAAGAAAACACTTTTCAAAATTTCTACCATCCTCTAATGGGAGGTAAATAAAATTAGGGTTCCTAATATCATAGGAAACTATTAATGATTTCTCTGATTTAGAGAGCATATTGCTTCTAGCTTTTTCAAACCATTGTTCCTTTTCTGCTTGATCACAGCTATAGTACATATCCTTGCCTCTGAGTTTAATGCCTTTAGCAGTGATGGTGGCTTTTTCAGTTGGCATTAGATTTAATTTGACAATATCTTCAGGAAAGCTTCTAAGTCTACCAGAGCGATTAGCGATACCCCACTTCCATAACTCTCTAGGGATAGGAGGTACATCATCAGCAATCATCGCTTCATCCCTCTCATATTCATTAAGAGGTTTATTATTGTGGAAAATAATTAAACGAATAATAATTTCAGCAAATTGGTCTATATCGAGTTTACTATCCAGTCGATAATCTCTTGCGCCTCTTTGTCTAAAATCTGTATCCACATAACCAGGTAAGAAAGGCTTTACATACTCATGAATAGTACGAAAGTGCCTTTCGACTAAACCCTTCCAATCTGCTCGGTAGGAAGCTGCATTTTCGATACGAACATAAAGGTTAGGGATTAATGGCTCTACCGCCATTCCTGCCAATTCTCCCCTGTCTCCTAAAATTGCATCTGGCATTTGATTACAAGACCATTGTTCTTCAGCAATATCAATGTTATATTCCTGACAAAGCATGACTTTATCTGCGGCTACATTAGTTAAAGCCATCATTGCTCCTATCCAAGATGGCCCCTCTAAACCGACATAAAAACCCGTTATCATTCGACTAAAAACATCAATAATTACGTATATAACTGGTCTACCAATTATCCAGTTACGATTGTATTTAGAAACTAAATATACATCTCCGACTGTAGCATCAATTTGATATCGAGAACCGGGGCCAATAGTTTCCATTTTAGAGGTTCCCAAAATAGCTCTATTTTCTAGAGCAACTTTCTTCGCTCCTATTCGAGATGTCAAAGTTTTTGTTACATCATATTGCTCAATTTGATACCAATATTTGAATTGGGTAATTGTAGGTATTTTCTCAGTCGGAGTTAGAATAGATTTTCTAACACCATTCTCGTCATATCTGATTCCTTCTTTATAAAATTCCTTTACCATCAACTCGTAGGCAGTTGTAAAATAGTTTTCCTTTGGATTATTGTAAAATCTGCTAATAGCTATTCTAAAAATTCTCCTATCCTCTTCCGTGACATTGACCCCTTCACCAATTTCTGGGTCGTATGAATATTTTTTAGGTCTTCCTCTCTTTTTATTGGAATCTCCTCTAATTTTACCCTTACCTGATGAATTGATAAAATCAGGAATCAAAGCATTTTTTGTTTTTCCCCTTTGCCAAAATCGTCTCATGTATCCATAAACAGTTCTTTCTACTAATTTATCTTTTTCTCTTCCTTCGTTATAGCTTTTAATAACTTGCCTTACCAGAGAACCTCGAATATTCCTATAATATATTGAAGGTTCCTGGACAACTAAAGATGAAATTATTTCCCAAGCTTTATCTCTATACTCTTTATCTCTATATGTTAAATTTTCCTCACGAATTATTCTTGCCCAAGGGTCTTGTTTCTGCTTAAATGCAAGACCTTCAGACATAGCTTCTAAAATTTCAGATACTTTCTTCGGTTCTGGCAAACCTTTTTTAGAATTAACATCAAGAACAAAGGCAATAATATAACCTTCGTCGATCCAAATAATTCTTTCAATCAGTTGATTATTTCCATCTGATTCCCACTCGATAAGGTCATTGATAAATAAATTTTCATGCATCTTACTTACCAAGTAATTTTTCAAAATATAATTTTTTCGATAACTTTGCTGGAAGGACAAGCAGATATTTTAGTCTCCAACATATCTATAATGATTTTTTTTACGGCAATTAAATGCTTAAAAATATAAAGTGATGTACCAGACTTGATATTCATTTCTTTATCTAGAGCAGTAGTTACTCTATTTATTGCTGTATCATGTTCCTGAAGCCTGCATTTTAAAATAGTTGCTAGCTCATGTAATTGAGCAATATCCATCTCAGAATTTGCTTCTAATTTATAGGCAGAATGAATCCACTCAACATTTTCCGCTAATAGCCTTGGAATTTCATTTTCTGTAACAATTCCCCAGTCTATGCTTTTTGCTAAGTAGTACCGCCTCTCTAATTCCAATTTTTCAATTACTCGCTTTTTCTCTAGCTCTGTTGATTGCTTAACTGTTCGGGCAATCTGAACCTGCTTTCCATTCTGATTTACTGTAAGCATGAAATCAGTTGTTAAGACATAAGGAGTACCACTTTGTAGGTCTACAGGATACTTTATACCCATCTCCGTAGCAATACTCATCGCTAGGTCAAGGTCGTCTAGAGGGAATTGCTCTCTTGTATCTGTGACGACATCTGACCACTCAAATAAATAAAATAATCGTTTTTCTTGGTCTGACAAGAAATGATGTACTCGGTTGCTTTTCCAGCCAGGAGTCCTAGACGAGCGACCTTTCGAGGGAAAATCTTGGATTGTAATCCAGGGCTTATAGTCTTTACCACTCCCCCGCCCACGACCTTCTTTTCTATAGCGCTCAAATTTGGCTTGTGTCCATTCTCCTCTGCCTCTAACCATAAAAATAACCCCTGAGAGCGATCGCATATCTTCTTAATACAAGCGTACTCTGTAAAGGGTTATTGTTTAACCGAATTATTAATTGTTTAACCGAATTACTAATTGTTCAACCGAATTATTCCTCCACAAATGGATAAAGTTTTGTAAAAAATATTACTCTACGGTAACACTTTTAGCCAGGTTTCTTGGCTGGTCAACATCTAAACCGCGACGGGCAGCAATGTGATAAGCCAATAGTTGCAAAGGTACAACTGTAAGGAGGGGAGAAAGTAATTCTTCCACATAAGAAACAGGGAGTAAATCGTTAAAGATTTCCCCAGCTTCGCCATCGTTGACGGGAGTAACACCAATTAACCGAGAATCTCTAGCTTTGGCTTCTTGGGCATTAGAAATAACTTTTTCGTAAATACTACCAGGGATTGCGATCGCAACTACTGGTACTTTCGCATCTAAAAGTGCGATCGGGCCATGTTTCATCTCTCCAGCCGGATACCCTTCGGCATGAATATAGCTGATTTCTTTTAATTTCAATGCCCCTTCCAAAGCAATGGGAAAGTTAATTCCTCTACCCAGAAAAATGAAATCTTGAGTTTCAGCAAATTCATGGGCTAGCTGTTCAGTTAAACTTTCCTGATTTGCCAAAGTCGCTTCAATTTCTTTGGGAATCTGTCGCAACCCATTAATAATTTGATCTAGTGTATCTTTTGAAACTGTCTGACGACGAGCTGCTAAATCCAATGCCAAAGCATAAAACGCCATCAGTTGAGCAGTAAAAGTTTTTGTCGCTGCCACCCCAATTTCAATTCCCGCTAGGGTACTGATGACATGAGGTACTAGATGACCAAGGCTGCTTTCAGGACGATTGGTAATGCCCAGTAGTCGCGCTTGATATTTGGGTTCTTTCCCTTGGCGACGTTCTTTTTCCATCGTCAAAGCTGCTAGGGTATCGGCTGTTTCACCTGATTGGGTAACGCCAACGATCAAGGTGTTAGCCGTCACGGGTGATGGTGCATAGCGATACTCAGAAGCGTAATGCACCTGAGTTGAAATTCCTGCTAATTGTTCAATTAAATATTTTCCAATTAATGCTGCGTGCCAACTGGTACCACAGGCGACGATCTGAATTTGTTCTAAATCGGTATATAAATCTTCAGGTAAACCAAGATTGATTGGTGATTCGGTAGATTCGGTTGGGTTAAAGTATGCGTCTAAACTCGCTCTTACTACTCCTGGTTGCTCATGAATTTCTTTGAGCATGAAATGTTTGAATCCCTGCTTTTCTACCATTGCCGGATTGAAGTTGAGCAGCCGGGGTTGTTTTTTCAACCTGTCGCCAGCAAAATTGTAAATCTCAACGCCCAAAGGTGTGAGGCGGGCAATTTCGCCATTTTCCAGAGGTAGTACTGCACGGGTGTAAGAAACGATCGCAGGTGTGTCAGAGGCACAAAATAACTCCCCTTGACCAAAACCAATTACTAAAGGTGCTTGTTGGCGAACCACAATCAATTCATCGGGGAAATCAGCAGAAATAACTGCAAGTGCAAACGCCCCGCGCAAATGGTTAACGGCTTGGCGAACTGCGTCGATGAAGGGAGATGAAGGGGGAAGATTCTTTAAAAGCTCGGCTATTAGATGGGGAATGACTTCGGTATCGGTTTCAGAACGAAATTCGTGTCCTTTAGCTTTGAGTTCCTCGCGTAACTCGCGGTAGTTTTCAATGATGCCATTTTGCACCACCGCCACTCGTTTTGCCGTATCCAAATGAGGATGGGCATTATACTCTTCTGGTTTACCATGAGTTGCCCAGCGTGTATGACCAATACCAATTTGGGCAGGGGTTTCTATTTGTTCCAGTTTAGAACGCAGGTTATGGAGTTTACCTTTTGCCCGCACACAATTTACCTCACCTTCCCAAACAGTGGCGATTCCAGCCGAATCGTAGCCCCTGTATTCTAGTTTCTCCAGTCCAGCTAGTAAAATGTCTGTCGCTGCTTGAGTGCCTATATATCCAACAATTCCGCACATTCTTCACGCCACTTTTTTTCAGGATGATTAAATCCAGTATAGTAGGTAGCATAAAGTGGACGTTTTGCAAAGAAAAAGGGAGTGATTTACTCCCCTACCACTAGTAGTTCGCCTTGGCAACGCAAGCGGGGAAAAGGGTAAGGGGGAAAGGGAAAAGGTTTTTTATCCCTTACCATGAGTCCCTTTAACCTTTACCCAACCTCCACCTAACATTTTTAGGTTGGCAGACTACTAAGTAGTGTTATGGATTTTAGGTTTTTTTACAGCGGATTCGCCGTCAGCTTTTGACCTGACGGTACAAATACAACTTCTAGGATTTAGATACCCAGAGATTATATCCCCAATCTAAAATTGCGATTTCGTAAGGCGGGCAGTGTCCACTCTACGATCGTAAAGGTGCTTGCTATTGAGACAATTAAAAGTCTTGAGTGCTGAGTTCCGAGTTCTGGGTTCCGAGTGAAGAATCAAGAAATTGTGTTTCTGATTTACTTCTTTTTGTCTCAGCACTCAGCACTGGGCACTCAGCACTCAGCTTTTTAGTAAGCTAGACCCATACTGCGAGTTGTTTCAGCGCCCAGGTAAACCCGGATGCTCAAAAAGTCGGTGGGACAAGCAGTTTCGCAGCGCTTACAGCCCACGCAGTCTTCTGTACGGGGTGAAGAGGCAATTTGAGCAGCTTTACAGCCATCCCAAGGAACCATCTCAAGTACATCAGTAGGGCAAGCGCGGACGCATTGGGTGCAGCCAATGCAGGTATCGTAGATTTTTACGGTATGAGACATTGAAAAAACGGCTCCTTTCGAGTGTTCTTTTCTGCGAAAGAATCATAATCAACGCATAGTCTACCGCAGTGGTTGATAGGCCGTAATCAAAAGGCTACATAACTTTAAACAATGTAATAAGCACCGTTAAAATTTGCTTTTGCGAGATTATCCCTATTGACTGATAATCAGCAACATCATCAGAGCGTATTTCCCACAGTTATATACCATAATAGGGTTTAATCGTAAAGACAAATGAAACAAAATTAAAAGTAAATAGGGACATCTCCATAATTTTAACTATGGGGATTTTGGTTAATAATTTGATTTTGCGATCGCTATATCTCCGTGTAAACGAAAACAGGTTGGCAATCTAGATTACGCAAAAACTTGTTTTCATTACTGAATAAAACTGCTGAGTGCGATGTAAATGATTAATTTCGAGACTGCGATTGCACTCAGCAATTTTTTTTGCGATCGCTCACTAATAACTTGTATATTTAATTTTTTAGCCCTGGCAATTTCATAATATTTTTTCCTACATATCATCAGAGGATTTCAGAAATTGCAAACTCATCATTTATAGTAGCAATTTGTGTTTGAATATTTGGCAGGGTAGCGGTTACTTGCAGTTGTTCATCTAGATTTTTAGCATCATTAAAATTATCTTTTACATATTCCCTTTCTCGGATTTGTCGAACAATACTTTCTAACAACCAAAGTTGTTCTTCCACAGACAAGGCAAGGATAGAGCGCTCAATTTCTAGTAAATTCAATGAGATCATTTTACTTTTGATTCCTAGTCAGATGTATTTTTCAAAGATATTATATTCAGTCTATCTGGTTAACCTAGAGCATGGCCAATTCCTCATCATTTTCCCCACGCCTATCATTTCACAAATCATCAGAGATTGCTATAAATAACTAGAAAGCCGTTTTATTACTTTTTAATTAAGTATTACTGCTGAAGCAAAATGTACGCTAAACTGACTACATGAATTACGAAACAGCTAGGAAACTCCTCATAGATCAGACAATCACAACCGAGGAAAACCCAGATGCGCTGTTAACGCGTATGAAACAGGGCAAACCGCCGGTACCCGGTCAGATCACTTCGATTTTGTTGGCATTGAAAGTGGTGTTTGAAGCCCTCAAAGATGCAAAGAACGTAGACCGAGAACTGGCTTTAGCCCTTTATCAGTTAAGCATTAAGGCGCAACAACTATTTGGTGCAGGGCGTAAAGCCGGGGTTGATTGGCCACCACTACTCAAAGAAGATTTACTACGAATTTCCTTAGCAGCTGAAAGTATCTTTTCGGGTATATGGCAAACCTTAGCGACTATGGAGTTGGGGAAGAGATGAGGGAGAAATAAATTCAAAATTCAAAATTCAAAATTCAAAATTCAAACATTTTAGAACTTCTGCCTCCTGCCTGCTACCTCCTGCCTCCTGCCTCCTCTTGTCGCCCACTAACGAATTTGCAGTTCATTTTCTAACTTGCCTAAATCAGTTTTGAGCAAAACGGTCATTTGACCGGTAAAAGCTTTGCCATTCTTGGGTTGGGCAACTTCCACCCAATATACATAGCGATCGCCTACTCGTAATTCTCCCTTTAAGGCTTCCCGAATCGGAGTTTTAGCCAGACGTGCGGAATTAACTACCTTCTGGTTGGGATATTGATACACAACTTGGGCGCGATCGTAATCTTGATAAATCTCCAAGCCATAAATCACCCGCAAGGATTCTTGGAGACGCGCAAATGTCATGCCGTTAATAGCATCATACATAGTAATGCGCTCAGTCCGAATTGTGCCCCGGTCTTTGGAAAACTCCACCCTACCAGGAGGCAATACCGACGCTTGAAAAGTGAATCGTTGGGCAGCAGTATCAGTCTTTTGCACAAATAATTGCTCCCCTCTCCTGGGGCGGAGTGTCGGATGTGCTTTAATCCAAGTGCCTACCTCTTCTGTACTTTGTCCTGGTAAAGCATTGGCTTGGGAATCAAAAAGCGTTCCCACACAGAGCCAGGGCACTAGAGAAAAAGGCAAAATTAAACAGTTAAGTAGAGATTTTTTGAGCATTTTGCTGTTCAGGATTTTTATAGAAATTTCCCCATTTGGGATTAACCATAGTCTTCCCGTTTTTCAGCAAAATTACTTCAATGGATTGTAGCGATCGCGCATCTAAGCCTTTATGGATCGCCGTAGGGGCTAAGATTGTACGGACAAGAAGATAAATTTTGGGACTGGGAGATTCAGAACTCATTATATTGGGTATTGGATTCTGCCTTTAAAGAAGATGACTATTAATGACAAATTAGTACTTCGACAAAACTTGATGGAAGTGAGAAATTCCATATTCAATATCTGCAAACTGAAGTACACTATAAGCTTTAGAATGAACGCTTGCTTGTAGCGATCGCACCACCCCAAAGTCTTCATTTAACACCCGCTCAAATTCAGGTCTAAATTCATCCTGCTTATAAGGAAATGCTTCAATCTGTGCTTTTGTTTGATAAATGAAAACCTCAAACTTAGTTCTTGTGGGAGATAAAGGAGTCAGCCGAAAAACTGAAACTTTGTCTCTTGCAGTATTCACCATCATATTAGGAAAGATGAAGCCCTGATACGATTGTCCCCTTGGTTCTCCTGAAAAAGCGGGGTGATCTTTGACAAATTCATCATCTGTAAAAGGAACAAATATCTGATAGTGTCGCCCAGTTGAAGTGTAAATAATATTCTTCGGATCGAAACACTTTAAACTTTGGGCATGAACAACTGACAAATGATAACACTCTAGATAATTTTCAATGGGAAATTTCCAATTGGCTGGCTCTTCATAAAACCAACGATCGACCTGCTGAAGTTCCTGCCAGGAGTGCTGATATTGCTCTAAATAGTCTGAGAATCCGGCTAAATAACTGACTAAGGATTCGCCTTCTGCTTCTGAGCAAATAAAGATAAAGCCGCCCCATGTCTCTACTCGTCCCTTAGCTAGATAGACAGCCGACTTATCTAAATTGGGAAAACACTCAGCGCGAGGTAAACCTTTAAGATTACCTTCATAATTGAAGTTCCAACCATGATACGGACAACGCACCCGTTGACAATGACCCTGCCCTTGTAACATCTGCGCTCCGCGATGCGGACAAACATTGTGCATTGCTTGCAATTCACCATTATTATCTCGAATCACGAACATGGGCTGATCGCCAACTTGGCAAGTGAGATAATCCCCAGGATTAGGTAGATCGGATTCACGTCCTACAAACTGCCAGGTGTTACGCCAGATAGTTTGCTGCTCGTAAGCAAAAATTTGCTCGCTAAAGTAGTAATCACCAGGTAGTCCAAATTTTGGTTTATTACTATTAGGAGTTTCATCTACAAATGATGAATGGGTGAAGATATTCATAGTGTTAAGTTCTATTTAATCAGTGGTGTTGAGCGATCGCTGTAGTCAGAACAACCTCAGATGAGATTGCCTCTTGTGCTAATTCCTGCCACCAAGCTTCCATCGCATCGATCGTTGCCCGAAACCCTGCTGCAAACTCTCCAAATTGTTCGGGTTGTATATATGCTGCCAGAGATGTTCTCAAGCCCGCTTCATGTTCAATTTCCCACTCATCTAAATGTTTGCTAAAGAAATATTCCAAATCTTTGGGCATTGCTCCTTCTAGCAACCACTCTACAAGTTGCACGATTAGAGTTAATTCTGGAATTGAGGTTGCCTCGATCGCATAGGTTGCTCCCAGCACATTAGGTAGTTGTTGCTCAAATATCGATTGCACAGTTCTTAACAATTTGGATGTTGCGATCGATGGCGTTGCGTTCTTCACAGGAACACTCAGTCCTTGTTCTAACCCTTCAGCTAAAAGCGTGTAATGAGAAATTCCTTGTGTACTTTTGCCCATCTCTTCGGCAATGTTTTCTTTGAGTTCTTGGGCTACAATGTCCCATTCTGCTACCAGCGCTTTCTGTCTTGCTAATTCTGTGAAACCCACCAACTCCTTTGGAAAAATCGAATATTGCTGCATGATATAAGCAATCTGAGCAAAGCTTGCTTGACTCAGCATTTGTGCAACAGGATTTTTTGTAATACTAAATGCCAGGTAATCCTGAGCGAGCAGTTGATTTAGCTGCTGAGTTAGGCAATCGAATGTGTTCACCATTTTAGTCCTTTCAAAAGTTGAAGTAGTGTCGGTCGATTTGTCTCAAAAGTTGGTGTAAATATAAAAAAGGTGATACTAGCGGCAATATCAAAACCAAGCAAAATTGATGCGTAAAATTAATACGCATTTCACTGGGCCGATCGCCAAGTATTTCTGAATACAGGCAAGGCAAAATTGATACTCAGTTAGCTTGGTTGATTACCAAAGATTTCTGAATACTGATATCAGGACTAAATTTGCAAACGGTGATACTAGCGGCATATCAAAACCAAGCAAAATTGATACGTAAAATTAATACGCATTTCACTAGCCCGATCGCCAAGTATTTCTGAATACAGCTAAGACAAAATTGATACTCAGTTAGCTTGGTTGATTACCAAAGATTTCTGAATACCGATATCAGGTCTGAAATTGCAAACAGTTAATTTATGAAGTTTTTGGCATTCTTGATTGCCAGATTTGGTTTTTGGAATTCAAAAACCTTGAATTTTTATTTCTACAAATATTAAATCATTATAAACATTAATACTTCATTAAGATTATTTAAGTAATGTTTAGCTACTGAAACATTTTTCAAATGGCATTATTAAAGTAAACTTAATTACTAAGTATTGATATTTAGTAAATCACATTAAATATCCCAAATAGCAGGACAAAGATGTATTTATCTTGTTCACAGAAGCAAGGAATGAGCTTGATTGAGGATAAAGTTCGGGAAGATGAAGCACAAATTATCTTAAAAATAGTATAAATACAACTAAGTGATTTTTCTGGTATTTGATAGTATGAAGTTTGTGATGGGTAATCTAGGTTAAGCCAAGACTTGAGCGAACCAAGATTTACCACTTATGAAGATACATCCGTCTAGCAAAGTCCGTGCATTTTCATTACACCTTGTTCTGATCGTTCCTTTCGTATTGCAAGTTTTTGGCATCGTGGGACTGGTTGGATATGTGTCATTTAAAAATGGCGAGAAAGCGGTGAACGATCTGGCGGATCAGTTGATGGAACGAACTAGTGGTGAAGTAAATCAACATTTGGATGCTTACCTGTCGATTCCCCATAAAGTTATCCAGTTAAATGCGGATGCAATTAATATGGGATTGCTGGATGTGCGCGATCGCCTCAAGGTTGGTAAGTATTTCTGGCACGAAATGCAAGCTTATGACCTAACCTTTATCAGCTTGAACCTAGCAACTGGAGAAGGAACTGGAGCCGGTCGTTACGATGGCAAAACAGTGACAATCGATGATAACGCCATCAAAACTCCAAGTCTGCCGAAAAATACGAAAACTTACTTAACAGATAATCATGGCAACCCAACCAAAGTGATGACAACCAGTACTTGGGATACCGTCAATGAACTTGCCTATACTGAACCTGTAAAAGCCGGAAAACCTATCTGGGTTCGCATTTATACTTATTACGATCCTGCTTATCCCCCCTATATTGTGGCATCGGCAGGTCGTCCGATTTATGATGCCAGCAAAAAACTGATTGGTGTTGTCGGGGCTGAAATTCACCTGTTGAAACTCAGTGAATTTTTACAAAAATTAAATGTCAGCCACTTTGGACAAGTTTTTATTATGGAGCGTGATGGTATGTTGGTTGCCAATTCTGCTCAAGAAAAGCCTTTTACTGTAGTCAATAACCAAATTAAACGCCTGAAAGCGATCGACAGCCCCAATCCGGCGGTACAAAACATTGCCAAGCAGCTTCAGCAGCGCATTCCAAATTTCCAGTCGATTACCAATACCCAAAAACTGAAAGTTAATGTTCAAGGGGAAAATTTCTATGTGCATATTGTACCTTGGCGAGACCAACATGGTTTGGACTGGTTAGTGGTAGTTGGTATTCCGGAAAAAACTTACATGGCGCAAATCCATGCAAACACCCAAATTAGTATCCTGCTGTGTTTTGGGGCGCTGATAGTCGCAACAACGATTGGCATATTTACCTCGCGTTGGATTGCCCATCCTATCTTGCGCTTAAATCAGACTACCCAGGCAATAGCATTTGGTGATTTACAACAGACACTCGAAGAGGGGAATATCAATGAACTCAACACTCTTGCTCACTCTTTTAATCACATGGCAGGACAATTGCGCGAATCCTTTGTGGCTTTAGAAAATAGTAATGCAGAACTAGAAGCGCGAGTCGAACAACGGACTGTTGAACTGAAAACAGCCTTGAGTGAATTGCAACGTACCCAAGCACAAGTAGTTCAAAGTGAAAAAATGTCTAGTCTGGGTCAACTGGTAGCAGGTATTGCCCATGAAATCAATAACCCAGTCAACTTTATTCACGGCAATCTTACTTACTTGGATGAATATACTGAAAACTTGTTACAGATGATTTATCTCTACCAAGAACGCCATTCTAGTCATGACCCAGAAATTCAAGCATTAGCAGAGAAAATCGATCTAGAATTTCTTGTGGAAGATTTACAAAAGATGCTGTCTTCGATGAAAATGGGGACTGAAAGAATTCGTAATATTGTGCTATCGCTGCGGAATTTTTCGCGTATGGATGAAGCGGAATTTAAGACAGTTGATATTCATGAAGGTATCGAAAGTACGCTCTTGATTCTGCAACATCGCCTTAAAGATAAACCAGACCGTCCAGCAATTGAAGTTATTAAAGATTATGGCAACTTGCCGCAAGTAGAATGCTATCCTGGTCAACTCAATCAAGTATTGATGAATATTTTGGTAAATGCAATCGATGCCCTTGATGAAGCAGACATCAAGCGTACCTCTCAACAGATACAAGAAAATCCCAGTCAAATTACTATCCGCACTTCAGTGGTTGATTCACAATCGATAGAAATTGCGATCGCTGATAATGCACAAGGAATGCCAGAATCGGTTCAAAACCGGATCTTCGATCCATTTTTTACTACCAAACCCGTAGGCAAAGGAACAGGTATGGGCATGGCAATCAGCTACCAAATCATTACGGAAAAGCATGGTGGGAAATTGCTATGTTTTTCTAGCCTTGGGCAAGGCACTAATTTCATAATTCAAGTGCCTATCCGCCAACAAGCTCCTGAAGGCGTCGTCAAAGTATAGACTGTTAATATCTCCCTGCCCCTCTGCCTACAAAGCGATGGGATTTTTTTTGAGTTGGAAGTCCCTTACGCATAAACATAGCCCAAAGTAGGCATCACCTGTTCAAAAATTATGTTTACAACGCCAATTTTCAGCAATATTTAAGTATAATTGCTTGTTGATAAATTATCTCCGACATTAAAATCTTACGAATAGATTCAAATAAATAAGCATAGAGATAGAGGAAAAAGTTATGGCTTTGAGCGTCACACTAGAGATCGGCAATGATGTTGCTAAAATCACTTTGTCTGGAGAATTAGATGCAATGACTGCACCCATTTTCAAGACAGAGGTAGAGAAAGCAGCAGTTGAGCATCCAAAACACCTCGTGTTGTTGATGCAAGACTTAGAATATATGGCCAGTGCGGGTCTGCGGGTACTCATTTTTGCTAAACAAACAATAGATGCTAATGCAAATATTTACATAGTTGCTCCGCAAGAAATGGTCTTGGATACACTCAAAAAAACTGGACTTGACCAAAGCCTACTTATAGTTGATGAATATGATGCTGCTTCCTGAGAAACTCAACTAGTTACTACCAAAAAAACAAATTTACGCTGGCAAAAACTCTAATCTGCACAAGCATCAACTAGGTAGGCAATAGCATCGTCTGCAAGTGCCGCGATCGTTTCCTAACTGAGTGAAGGCTCAGAAAATATAAAATTCAAAAACATGTTTTTCTGAAACCTTAATGCCTCAACCATAAAAATACCTGGAAACACCGATGCTGAAGCTACAGCATTAATTTCTTCGAGTTGAAATACCCCATAGCGATCGGAAATGTTAACTAAACCAAGCTTAGTGACTCCAACACTTGCCAGTACTTGATTTAAGAGCATCCCCTTCGTTGCCACTGCCAGTCCAGACGCTAGCATCATACTAAATAGCTTGTTGCGCTGGATATTCGTAGCGATTTGTTGTTTCACATCGCGTGCTAAATTCCAAAAAGACATACTTGGTTTTAAGGTATGAAATGTAACAGTAGATGAAGCTAATGACCCCATCTGCTCATCACTAATTATTGGTTACGTTAATTAAGAGACAATTTATAAAGTAAATTTTTAAACTACAAGACAACGCAGTATGTATTGGTCGTGAGAAGTTAAGGTCGAGCCTTTTAAAATAATTTGTTCTTTAATAGATAGTTTTGGTTCACGACCTCCTCGTATAACAATAATTTTCACTTTTTTCAATTCTAATAAAGCTTGTTTTTCATGATACAATCATTGGGTATTTAAAATTAATTGTTGTAATTGTTCATACTCCCAACTAATCAAAAACTTTGTTTTTTAGGATTGTCTTCAAGATAATTCAGTATATTGCTCATATTTTTGTGTAAAAAGATTCTCTAATGTTCTTATATAACAGAATGATACTATTTTAAAGATATCTACTGTTTGGACTTTGGACAAAAAGAAGATAGTTCGCAAGTGTTCTTTCCCCTCTGCTGGCTACGAGGAAAAGTTTGTGTAGCGCACCACTAGAATTATGGCGATCGCACATAGCAATAATGCTCATAGATGATGGCTTTTATTCCAAGTGAATTATCAACTTTAAGCTTGGGGAATTGGCAGTGAACAGAAAAAATCAAAAGTCAAAAGGAAATAGTCCGTTGGTAAGGCAGTACGTTGGCGTTAGCGTTAGCGCAGCGTTAGCGAGTCATCGAGCGTCAGCGGTAGCGAGTCATCGAGCGTCGGTAATTGCGCACTTGTACTTTTTTAGGGAAGCAAGCTACTTACAGCGTCTTTGTCAGCAAAAGCAACTGGTGTTTAGAAGTCAGAATGCTGCATTGCCGATCGCCCTTACCCTATGCTTTTGGTTAAGTAACATTGCTGCCAAACCCGTACTTGGACAATCGATTGTTCCAGCTAATGATGGGACGGGGACGGTTGTCACTCAAGAGGGTAATCGCATCGATATCCAAGGGGGTAAACTTTCTGGCGATCGGGCGAATCTATTTCACAGCTTGGAGAAATTTGGACTCAATCAAGAGCAGATTGCCAATTTTCTCTCGAATCCCGATATTCACAATATTCTCACACGAGTTGTCGGTGGAGATCCTTCAACCATCAATGGATTGATTCAGGTAACTGGAGGAAATTCCAACTTATTCATCATGAATCCAGCAGGAGTCATCTTTGGGCCGAATGCCCAAATTAACCTTCCGGCTGACTTTACAGTAACGACTGCTACAGCAATTGGTTTTGACAATCGCTTTTGGTTTAATGCAGTCGGTAAAAATGATTACTCAAATTTAAATGGCAATCCCTCTGGGTTTGCCTTTGATTTCGCCAATCCTGGGACTATTATCAATGCTGGTAGTTTGTCAGTTTTAGAAAAACACAATCTGGCTTTAATCGGTGGGAGTATTATCAATACGGCGACATTGAGCGCACCCGGCGGTAATATCACTCTTGCAGCAGTACCGGGGACAAACCTGATTCGGATCTCTCAAGCAGGAAACCTGCTGAGTTTAGAGCTAGAACTACCAAGAAATACAACAGACCAACACCTAGCAATTAACCCTCTGGATTTGCCAACGCTGTTAACCCAAGGGGCTAAGGGACTAAATCTGGGTGTAAGACCTAATTTAGATGCTGGCACAGTACAGTTAACACGATCTGGTACAACTATCCCAACTGCCGCAGGAACTACGATCGCTTCTGGAACCCTAGATGTTTCTAATACAGGAGTTATGCAGACAGGTGGTACAGTAAACGTCTTGGGCGATCGCGTCGGATTGATTGGTGCTAACATTAATGCCTCTGGCACATCTGGTGGCGGCATCGTTCGGATTGGGGGAGACTACAAAGGTCAAGGTATTTTGCCCAATGCCTCACAGACGTTTGTTAGCAGTGATTCGGTAATTAATGCTAACGCCCTGCGAAACGGTGATGGCGGTCGGGCGATCGTTTGGTCAGATAATAACACTCAGTTCTTTGGTAAGATCGACGCCATCGGCGGGCTTAATGGCAATGGCGGGTTAGTAGAAGTATCTAGCAAAGGATTGCTCTTATTTCAAGGCTTGGTTGATTTGCGATCGCCTGCGGGAGAAGTCGGCACGCTCCTGCTAGATCCGACTGATATCACCATCAGCAGCGCAACAGATACCGCCAGTATGACCTTCGGTAGGGGGATATTTGCTGACACCACCACAACCTCTTCTAATCTCAACTCGACTAGGCTACAAAATCAACTAGCTTTGAGTAATGTTACCGTTTCGACAACATCGGGTTTGGCTGGTAAAGGAGATATTACAGTCAGCAATCCAATCTCCTGGAGTAGCGGTTCTTCGTTGAAATTAGCTGCCGATCGCAATATCAACATCAATGCCAACATCGGCACAACGGGTACTGCCAATACAAATCTAACGCTAGAAGCTAATAACAGTATTTTTATCAACTCAAATGCCAAGCTAACAGCCAGTGGTGTGGGGAAGTTGGATGTCACCCTCAATGCAAATCGAGACGGTATCAATGGAGGAGCGATCGCTATCAAAAGCGGTGCTGCGCTCGAATCTAATGGAGGCAATATAATTCTGGGCGGTAGTAGTAACCCCTTAAACGAATCGGCACAAGGAACAGCAGCAAATCCCATTGGAGTCAGCCTTAATGGAGCTACTCTCAATTCTGGAAGTGGCAATATTTCAATTAAAGGTCAGGGAAACAACGCTGATGCTAGCGAGCAGAAAGGCATTTTGCTGAATAATAGCAGCATCATGGCTGAAAATGGAGATATCAGCTTAACAGGCATAGGCTACGGGAATGGAAACAACAACAACGGGATTCAGCTTAACAATAGCCTGGTAAGTTCCACGGGTACTGGGAAGATTACACTCCAAGGTACTAGTAACGCCAGAGGAGGTAGGGACAACGACGGCATTGAAGTAAACAGTAGCGCCATCACCGCGACTAAGACGGGGACAATTGCTCTAGAGGGGATTGCCGGAGTCGGGACTGATATTAGTGAGGGGATATATATCGGTCGCAATTCCAAAGTCAGTTCAGCCAATGGAAATATCAACCTCACGGGTACTGGCGGTAATGGAGAGGGAAATCGTAACTTCGGTATTTTACTGGAAGACGGCGCAGAAGTGGAATCGACGGCAACAGGAAATATAACCTTAGAAGGTGCTAGTAGCAGCACAGAAGGAATTAGCATTAAGAACAGTTCGATTAACCCCACTGGAACAGGCAGTGGTACGATCGCCCTCACTGCTGATGAAATGAACTTCCTTGGCTCCACCCAAATCAAAGGTACTGGTATCCTTCAGTTGCAGCCTCGTACTCCTAGCTTAGGCATTACCTTGGGTGGCAACATTAACGATGCCCGTTTAAATCTAAATGCCAGTAAATTAAACACCTGGCAAAATGGCTTTTCTCAAATATCGATCGGGCGAGATAACAGCAGCGGTAGCATTACCTTGGCAGGTGATGTGACTTTCAACGATCCGGTTACTTTGCGATCGCCCTTTGGCTCAGGTTCCATCAATACTAGTGGATTTCAACTCACAGGAGCTGACAATACCACCCTTAACCTGCAAGCCAACCAAAACATTACTACTGGCGATGTGGTAAATCAAGGTCGAGAGATTAGAATAACCAGTACCAGTGGCAATATCAATACCAGTGCGGGAACTCTCAATACTAGTTCTACAACTGGGAATGGAGGAGCGATCGCTCTCGAAAGCGGCGATGCCATTTCCACGGGCAACCTGAACAGTTCAGGAGTTAACAGTGGTGCCATCATCGCCAAAGCTGCCACCAATATTACCACTGGCGCAATTGATTCCAGCAGTAGTTTCGGCAACGGTGGCAATATCACCCTTGACTCCAGCCGTGACATTCAAGCTACCCAGATTAACGCCCAAGGTGGGAAAAACGGTAGAGGCGGTGACATAGATATTACCGCTAGACAATTTTTCCGAGTCACAGACACCTTCACCGACAGCAACAGCAGTCTGGCTAGCATTTCCAGCCTTGGCGGTAACAGTGGCGGAGACATCACGATCCGGCATGGGGGAGGCAACTTAAATCCGTTTCAGATTGGCAATGCCTCGGTAAATGGTACAGCTGGTGCGATCGTTGGCGGGAAAATCTCTATTATCCCCCCTCCACCTGCAACTGAGACTCCACTTGTTAATTTTAATCCCGTCGATCTCAGCAATCCCTTCCCTGTTACGCAGCCACTACAAGTAACCTTTGCCTCCACACCAGCAACTGACACCAACCTACCAGAACTGGAGGAAGCCTTCACCAAGACCTTTGAGAACCATTTGGGCATCAGCAATGCCCGCATCAAAACCCTAAAAGAGGCTCAGGCTATATTGCGCCGAATTGAACAAGCCACTGGCATTAAACCTGCCCTGATTTATGTCTTATTTCAACCCAAAACCGAGCAAGACTCCAAATCTCAACAAGAGGAGACTGTTAAGCAACCACAACCTATCTGGGAGTTCAATTCTCAAAGTTTGGAGCAGCGCCGACAGCAAGTACAACCCACTACGCAACAAGCTCAAGGTAACTACCAGCTCGAACTAGTGATGGTCACTTCCTCTGGAACACCAATCAGACGGCAGATTAAGGGAGCGACGCGAGAGCAAGTCCTCAAAAACGCTCAAGAATTCCAAGCAGCTATCACTAACATTCAACGCTCTCCCCCATATCTAGCTTTGGCTCAAAAGCTCTATAAGTGGCTGCTTGGGCCTTTGGAAAAGGATTTACAAGCTCAAAAAATCACGAATCTCAGCTTTTTGATGGACGCGGGTTTACGGTCCCTGCCCATCACCGCCCTGCATGACGGACAAGGGTTTATTGTGGAAAGATACAGCGTTGGTCTCATGCCCAGCCTATCACTTACTGACACTCGCTATGCGGATGTGAGAAATCAGCAAGTCTTAGCGATGGGAGCCGATCGCTTCCCCGATCAAAAGCCTTTACCAGCAGCTTCAGTAGAGTTGTCTTTAATCGTTAGTCAATTGTGGTCTGGTAAGTCTTTCCTCAACGAAAACTTCACAGTGGAAAAGCTCAAACAAGCCCGCGCTTTACAGACGTTTGGTATTGTCCATTTCTCTACCCATGCCAACTTTCAGCCTGGTAATATCAATAAATCCTATATTGAGTTTTGGTATAGCAAATTACTAATTAGCCAATTGCAGCAGTTGAAGTTAAGTCAGCCACCAGTGGAACTATTGGTTTTGAGTGCCTGTCGTACAGCATTAGGCAACCCAGAAGCGGAGTTGGGATTTGCAGGTTTGGCGGTGTTAGCAGGAGTGAAATCAGCGATGGGCAGTCTATGGTCTGTCAACGATGAAAGCACAATGGGACTAATGACAAGTTTCTACGAGAAATTGAAAGAAACTCCCATCAAAGCCGAGGCTCTACGGCAAGCACAGGTAGCGATGCTCAAGGGCCAGGTGCGACTAGAGAAGGGTCAGTTGGTAACAGCGAGTCAGAGTTTTCCTTTACCGCCGGAGTTAAGACAAATAGGAGACAAAGAATTTGCTCATCCTTATTATTGGAGTGGTTTCACGCTCGTCGGCAATCCCTGGTAAGGGACTTCCAGAAAATAAATTATCCAATTAACTGGGAGCGGAATGGCACGCTTGTAAAGCCCAAAGACTTATTGTACCTTCGTTCCTAGCCTGAAGGCTGGGAACGAGTTCCAAGAGGCTCTGCCTCTTGACTCAGCACGGGCTAAACTTTAGCTATCCGCTAACAGCACTCAACTATACTTCTGAAAAGACTGATTTACTGCTTCAAAGATTTACATTCAATAGAAGTCTTTACGTGGATCATGAATTTACCAAAATCTTTTCTGTTTTTAGCGATCCTTGTTAGCGCACTTTCTCCCACCATTGTCACTTTTGCTGGCTTGCCATCACGGCGATCGCCATCCAACGTGGAGTGGAAAGTCAGTCTCAAATTCCCACCTGTAGATGACCGAGGAGCGCCCTCTCAAACATTGGGTGGAGGAACGCGTGGCTCTTCTTGTATCGATGAGAGAGGAATACCGATAACGCCTTTGATGCCGTCAAAAAACAATTTTGGGAAAACGGTTGCAGCCAATCCAACACTATATTGGTACATTCCTCAAAATACTGCCCAATCTGGAGAATTGGCTTTGACAGATGAAGCTGGCAATCAGGTTTATCTGACAACTTTTAAACTGCCTAGTACTCCTGGCATCATTAAACTGGAATTACCAGCAAATGTTTCTCTCCAAATTGGCAAGTATTATCGATGGTACTTCACGATGATTTGCGATTTTCAAGACCGCTCTCAGGATCAATTTGTCAAGGGATTACTCCAGCGTACTGAAATAAGTTCATCCCTGAAAAATCAGCTAGCTGGGGCAGGACTTCTAGAACAGGCAAAAATTTATGCAAAGTCTCAAATTTGGCAGGAAGCACTGAATACTGTTGCTCAATTGCGCCGCGAGAAGCCAACTGAATGGGAAGAACTTCTACAATCAGTCGGTTTAGAGGCGATCGCCAAAGAACCTTTCCTTGACTGCTGCACGAGCGATCCCTAACCTCAGTACAGCTAAATATCAGCAAAGTTAAAACGGCTACTTTGCTACCCGGAAAAATTAATTTTGGTACAAACAAGATGATCTGGAGAAAGTGGAAAAAGCTACTGTGGCAATGGCGCGGTGTTTTGATTACTACTCCTAGTGTGGCTGGTGTAGTCATCTTATTACGCTTTGCTGGTTTAATGCAGCCTTGGGAGTTGGAGGCTTTTGATGGATATATGCGTCTGCGACCCCAAGAAGCACCCGACGATCGAATTGTCATTGTGGGAGTAAATCTTGCAGACATGAAAAAAATTCGTCAGCCAATCGTTCCAGATGGTCTGTATGCTCAATTGTTGCAAAAATTAAAAGCCAGGAAACCACGAGCTATTGGTTTAGATATCTACCGCGATTTACCTGTAGAACCAGGACATCAAGAATTAACCAAAGTATTTACATCTACCCCTAATTTAGTCGGGATTCAAAGAGTGGTAGGAGATAACCAACGCGAGCCAATTGACCCGCCACCAGCACTCAAAGATAAAGGGCAAGTAGGTGCAAATGATTTGGTTTTAGATCCAGATAAAAAGGTAAGACGCAGTTTGCTCTACTTAACAGATAAAAATGGAGAGACTATTTACAGTTTTGCATTATATTTAGCTTTACTTTATCTCGATGCCGAAGGTATTGCACCCCAAACTTCTGGACAGACAAAAAATTGGCAGTTAGGAAAGACAAGATTTATCCCTTTTGCTGCTAATGATGGTGGCTATGTGCGAGCTGATGACCGTGGCTACCAAATTTTAATAAATTACAGGGGGCCAGCCAAACGCTTTTCTACAGTCACGATGACAGATATTTTAGAAGACAAGGTACCACCAGAATGGGGACGCGATCGCATTATTTTGATTGGTAACGTCAGCGAGAGTTTTGAGGATTTATTCTTCACTCCCTATAGTAGTGATTTGTTGACTTCTCCTGAACCTATGCCTGGGGTAGAGATTCACGCGAATATGGCTAGCCAAATTATCAGTGCAGCTACAGCAGGTCGCCCACTAATTAAGAGTTGGTCGCAGCCAATAGAAATAGGATGGATTTTTTTGTGGTCTTTTGTGGGTGCAAGTCTAACTTGGCAATGGCGATATGCAGGTGGGATAAAATTTTTATCCTTCCAGAAAATAACTAGCCCAATTTTGGCAGCAGGTGTGCTATTGGCTAGTACATATACAGCCTTTATCGCTAGTTGGTGGATACCTGTAGTACCACCATTATTAGCATTGTTGGGATCTGCGATCGCCATTACAGTCTACATCGCCCGTACTGCTGGAGAAATTCGTTATACATTTGGGCGTTACTTAAGCAAAGAAGTAGTCACTACCTTATTAGAAAGCCCAAAAGGTTTACAGCTTGGGGGCGAACGGCGTAAAATCACCATACTCGTCTCCGATTTAAGAGGATTTACCAGTATTTCGGAACAATTACCCCCGGAAAAGGTTGTTCAAATTCTCAACTTTTATTTAGCATCAATGGCAGATATCATTACCCAATATCAAGGAACCATTGATGAGTTTACAGGCGATGGTATTTTAGTATTGTTTGGTGCGCCTACTGCCAAAGAAGACGACACTATAAGGGCTATTGCTTGTGCGATCGCTATGCAGTTAGCAATGATGAATATAAATGAAAAGATGCAGCAGTGGAATCTGCCGCCATTAGAAATGGGAATAGCTGTCAACACCGGCGAAGTTGTTGTTGGAAATATTGGTTCTTATATCCGAACCAAGTATGGTGTAGTCGGTAGCCAGGTGAATCTCACCTATCGTATTGAATCCTATACAATTGGAGGACAGATTGTTATTTCAGAATCGACATTTAAAGAAGTAGAGTCAATTGTTAAAATCTGTGGACAAAAGCAAGTACAAGTAAAAGGAATTAAACTACCGATAAATATTTACGAAGTTAGCGGGATTATTGGAAAATACAATCTCTTTCTAACTCAAGAAGAAGAAAGATTGCTACCCTTAGCTGAAGCAATACCAATAGAATATACAATTTTAGATGAAAAGCACATTGATAAAACCCTTTTTCAAGGCAATTTAGTTAAACTTTCCACAAAGGGAGCCGAGGTACGTCCCAAGGATATAGAAAAAGATGTCATCCCTTCTTTATTCAGTAATATTAAATTAGTTTTATCACCAAATTATTCAAAAGAATTAAGCGCTGATATTTATGCTAAAGTTTTAGAAAAACCAATAGAAGATGGGTTGTTTTATATCTACTTTACTACTAAAAGTTCTGAGATAAAAGCAATTTTTAGTAAGATTTAAGTAGTTGGGATCGGGCAGGAAGGAAGAGGATTTTAGCCTCGTTCATTGTTGGGAAAGGGCTAAAGGATAAGAGTTAAGGGTTTTTTACCTTTTCTCCTTCCCCCAAAACCCGACAAGTATTGTCTGCCGGCCTACTTAACGCTACTCTTAATCAAGCAGACATTCAATGATAGCAATAAATCTACCAAACTGTAAGCGTTTCGCGTCAGCAATATCGCATCCATCAGTTCAAAACTTGCATCATACGCTCTACCTGAATAGTTATACGCTGCTTAATGAAATTCTTCTAATTTGGCACGTTTAATATTGGCAGATGAGAGTTGATGGTTAAACTCTGGTGATTCTGCTAAAATTAAAGTATACTCCATTGTCCTACGCAAAAAATAATTTATGCATATAATAATCTCCCTTTTGTTAGGTATATAATCATACAAAAGATAGAGATGTTAACTTATTTAATTTAATTATTATTAACAAGATATAAAGAAATATTACAGAAAGGAGTCGGCTATTAGCATCCAATTATTAAAGAATGTCGTCATCCCAAAATGGCATAGTTCCAACATTGCTCTGGATCTCAAACGTGCCGCAGAAATTGCGGATTATTGTTTAAACAATGCCACTGCAATCGATTGCAATACTGCTTTTCCCAAGCAAGAGTTTGAGCTAATTGCTAAGGCTGGGTTATTGGCTGCACCATTAGCGAAAGAATTAGGCGGATGGGGTGCAGGAATTGATGCTAATGTTACCTACGAGCTTTTAATGCTATTAAAGCAGATAGGGCATGGCAATCTGGCAGTTGGGCGAATTTATGAAGGACATATCAACGCCCTACAACTGATTCAGACCTTTGGTTCCATAGAACAGATCGCAAGCTGCGCTGATGATGCCCGCGATCGCCAGAAAATATTTGGCGTTTGGAATGCTGAAGCCTCTGATGGTGTGAAGATAATTCCTTGTGAGAATGGGCGTTATCGGCTGGAAGGTTCTAAAACGTTTTGTAGTGGTACTGGCTATGTTGAACGTCCTTTCGTGAATGGAGTATTGCCAGAGGGCGGTTGGCAAATGTGCATTGTGCCAATGGACGAAGTGACAACTCTTAGCGATCCCGCTTGGTGGCAACCTTCTGGGATGCGAGCTACTGCTAGTTACAAAGTGGATTTTAGCGGTGTCGAGTTGGATCGGAGCTATTTAATCGGCCAGCCAGGAGATTACTATCGACAGCCTTGGTTATCTGTTGGGGTAATTCGGTTTGCTGCTGTGCAACTAGGTGGGGCAGAAGCACTGTTTAACCTAACTCGTCAGTATCTACAAAAGTTGGAATATACAAACGATCCATATCAACAGGAACGGCTTGGCAGAATGGCGATCGCCATTGAAAGTGGTAATCTCTGGCTGCGGGGGGCTGCGGATCGAGTAGCAGCCTATGCACCAGTGTTTGGTGGCGATCCCACTATTGTTCATCCGCAAGCAAACCAACTCGTCGCCTATGCCAACATGGTCAGGACAGCAATTGAACAAATTTGCATTGATGTGATGCATTTGTGTCAACGTTCTGTGGGAACTCGCGGCTTACTACCACCAAATCCGATGGAACGAATTATCCGAGATTTGACTCTATATCTGCGTCAACCTGCTTTTGATGCAGCCTTGGCAAATGTCGGGCAATATGTCTTGCATGAAAGTAATCCGGCTTCAATACTTTGGAATGATGAATGAATTTGGCTTGATTGCATTACCACTAGACAATCCTAATGTTTTGCCCTGGCGTTCAGTTAACGAGATCGCTTGTAGCCCGGTACTGATTGTTGCACCCCATCCTGATGATGAGACATTAGGTTGTGGAGGTGCGATCGCTCTATTACGGTCTTTAAATTGTCATGTGCAAGTGTTAGTCATCAGTGATGGTACTCTTTCACACCCTCGTTCCCAGAAATATCCCGTAGCTAGACTCCTAGCTCTGCGGGAAGCAGAAACGCTATCAGCATTAAAATTGCTGGGTGTAGAGGTGAATGATGTCACCTTCTGTAGAATGCAGGATGGGTCAATTTCAACACAGTATCAAAGTGCAGTAGCTAGTTGTCGTGCTTACATTACAGAAATCGCCCCACAAATTATCTTTTTACCCTGGCGATATGACCCTCATACAGACCACCGAGCGACCTGGAAGTTAATTCACACAGTGCTGAATGGCTTGCCCTTATCCCCCCGATTGATTGAGTATCCGATTTGGGATTGGGACTTTGACCAACGAGAGAGTCTGCCAGTACCTCTTGAGGTGACAACTTGGCGATTGAATATTAGCGCAGTGGTGGAGTTGAAACAGCAAGCGATCGCTGCTTATCGTTCCCAAACTACAGACTTAATTGATGACGATCCAGAAGGCTTTCGCCTAACTCCCGAAATGTTAGCAAATTTTACTCATCCTTGGGAAGTTTATATAGAGGAAAACCGATGAACCCGTTACAATCTAATTCCCTACCACCCAGCTACTTTGATAAACTCTACAGCGAAAATCCAGACCCGTGGAAGTTTGAGACTAGTATTTACGAAGCTAACAAATATGCTGCCACAATTGCAGCTTTACCCAAAGACCGCTATCGGTCTGCCTTTGAAATCGGTGGTTCCATTGGCGTTTTAACTGAAAAACTGCAAGAACGTTGTGACTCACTGCTCTCAGTTGATGTATCAAAATTGGCGCAGGATAGAGCAAAAGAGCGCTGTCAGCATCTCTCCAATATCAAGTTCCAGATTATGCGTGTCCCAGAGCAATATCCTGATAAAATGTTTGATTTGACCCTAGTTTCAGAAGTTGGCTATTACTGGTGCTGGGAAGACCTGAAAAAATCCCAACAGTACATTCTGGAACACCTGGAACCTGGAGGACATCTACTTTTAGTTCATTGGATACTTTATGCCCGTGATTATCCATTGAGTGGAGATGAAGTTCATGACTCGTTTTTTGAGTTGACCCCAAATAAACTGCGGCATTTAAAAGGTCAACGGGATGAAGAATATCGACTTGATTTATTCGAGCGAGTGTAAACTACCCGACGCCGACGCTATCACGTACAGCGTGCAATAATTTTCGGTTGAAGAAGTAATTCAGGAGCGGAGCCGGAAACGCTCCGCCAAGGCGTCAGAATCAAGACGCGACGCTCGAATACTCGCTACCGCTTCGCTATCGCAGAATTGCTCATCAGAAACAGGTTGTCTGTATGTCTGAAAAGAGATTGGTTGACGTAGCGAATGCTACCTCAACCGTGCATTCCTCCCGACGCTCTGTGTGATTGGTTGTTTTGTGACGCGCTTAGATCGAGGGTTTAAGACCCCTATTTTCTAGGCTTTTCGTAGGGTAAAGCTCTTTAGTTAGTTCCAAATCATCCTGGGTCGAATTTCCGTGGAGTTTGCTGTAACTGAGCCGTAAACTCTCAAGACGCAAGCGCAAGTCTCCAATTGCTTGTTCAATTTCCACAAATTTCCAGCGCGAAGCCCAAATTTGTTCTGACTGCTGGCGTTCTTCGACTTGTTCAAACAACTGACCAAAGGTATAAGGTTGGGTTAATTTTTCTAAAAGCCATTGGACTGAAACTCCCAGCATCTCTGCCAAGGATACGACGCTATTGCGATCTGGTTGATAGCCATTAAGAACGCACCACCACATCACTCGTAATTGACGGCGGGCAACAAAACGAGTTTCGATAGCCCCTGCTGGCTCGACTACAAATGGTTGTTGTTGCCGTCCCATTTCTATCCATTCATTCAGCTGATTTGCTAAACCAACATTGGTACGTCCAATTTGTCTGGCCGAAGTTACTACTCGCACTAAAGAACTATGGCGAAAACGGGCATTTACCCGTACCAAAGCACGGTAAAAAGCTACATCTTCAGGAGTCCGCACTGGTGGTAAGCCTCCCGCCAGTGCATACATTTCTGCTGTTACTGCCAAACTTGCTCCATAGTGTTGATAGTGGCGGGGAAAGCTGTCATCAGGGTCGGGATCGAGATAAGTTTCTAACTCGGTTATTAAATAGCGGTAGCCCACTTCACGCAGATAGCAAGCTCTGGCGTAAGGGTGTAGACCCGCACGACCAGTGCGTTCAACAAGAATTCGCCCACCTACAGCATCAGCACCACAGTTAATTTCATACAGATTGGCAGCAATCCAAGTTGGGCTTACCTGCGAGTCTCCATCAGTTGAAGCTATTACCCCCCTTGTGCGTCCTAAGCTACACAAACGGCGGTGTGCTTCATCCATTAAAATCTGACGCACTCGACCAATATAAGCTTGTGCAGGAGGCAGAGTTTTTTCCACTACATGCAGTGCTATATCTGGATGTTCTTGGGCGAAACTCCGGGCTATAGCTGCTGACTCATCGCTACAATTATTTGCCAACAAAATTATCTCGTAGCGTCTGGGATCTAAAAGCTGTCCTTGTAAATCAACTTGATGTATCAGGGCAGTAAGGGTTGCTGCCAACATCTGAGCTTCATTGCGAACTGGAACAATTACACAAACTTCGCAATGCGGTGACGGTGGTATTTGGACTAAAGTTTGAGAAAAGTCTTTACCCTGCTGTACAGATGGAAAGTCAGCAACGAAGAGCAAGCGTTTACTTTCCATAAAAACCATTTTTCCATCTCCAGGAGCAGCTACACAAGATTTCATCCACGATCAGAAATTATTAATATTTGTAACTCTATTTTGAATATTTTCTCATTTGTTTTGGATCTACCTACAGTATGATTAGTGTTGATTAAAACTCTCCAAACATCAGCTATTAAAAACTAAAGTCTGTCTGCTCTAACTCAAAGCTTTACTATTCAAGGCATATTTTTATATCTTTTTGCTAACGTCAAATTTCCGACGAGAAAATCATACTTAAATTATCTGTCTATTTTAGTTAATTGTTTTACTAATAATCCGTTTTAAGAATGAGATGAATAATATAACATATTATTAAGATTTATATTTTAATAAAAACTAATCAAACCGAAGCAGATTTATGCAAAAACTTAAACGCATGATTAATAACCTGCTTTTTGGTCGTTATAAACATTCCTTGGGTAATTCTAAAAGCACATCTGTTCTTAATTTGGATCGGCTCAACCTTTGTAGAAAATTTAGCTTGGTCGTGTTATGGCTGCAATGGTCGAAAGCATACTAAAACCAGCTATTGCGATCCAGAAACAAAACTTGAGGTGGCACTGTTTCATCCTCGTCAGCAGCTTTGGTCAGAGCATTTTAGCTGAAACGATGATTTTACACAGGTTATTGGTAAAACTCCCTGTGGTCGAGCAACAGTGTCAGCTCTGCAATTAAATCGGGTTGGAGTCGTTAACTTGCGTCGCCTTCTGACCTCGGCAAGACTGCATCCACCGCCATAAGAATCTTGGTAGTGGTAAATATCTAGCGATCGCTAATTCATTCTCATTTTAAGGTTTCATGGCATTAAACCCTCACAGCACGCAGGTTTGACATAATATCATGTCCGGATGATCGCTTACGATAAAGCTAGGAAGTAAAAATATG
>NZ_JAVRCC020000078.1:0-25851 GCF_034530975.2 Nostoc sp. DedQUE07
AGATTATTGACATTGATATCAACTCAGATGATAATCCTAGACCATCTCCCTTGGTGTCTAATTTAACAGCAGATAGGACTTTTGCATTAGCTAGTACAACTCCTATAATTGGTAGTCCTCAAACGGTAAAAGCTAGTGTTTCTCTAGATATCGGTTATTCTCCAAATTCAGCAGGGACTCTTGCTTCGGCTACTGATAATCTCATCGGTGTGAGAAATTTGGGTATTGCGATCGCCGATTCTTTGATTGGTAGCACCACTCCAAAAACTCCTCAGATATTGGAAGTTACTGGTCAAGGAGAGGTTAATGTTGCGACCACGTTAACTGATGTAGAATTGGGGATTAAAATACAGGGAAAAACTGCAACTGAAGTTCAACAACTTGTTGCTCAACGTTCAAGTGCGGTAGTTGATGTCTTGCAAAAGCTTGGGGCGCAAGAACTTCAAACTACATCTATTCAACTAAATCCTGTTTATAGTTATGAAAATAGTACTCAAACCCTAACAGGTTTTGAAGGTCTCAACACACTTCAGTTTGAGTTACCAACAAATCAATCTGGGGCAGCAATTGACAAAGCTATTCAAGCAGGCGCAAATGTCATACAAAATATCAGCTTCACTGCCTCAGACGAAGTATTGCAGCAGGCACGCTTGCAAGTTCTGAGCGAAGCTGTCAAAGATGCTAAAGCTCAAGCTCAGAGTGTTTTTAGTACCTTGCAGTTAACCCCCGGAGAGATTATTGACATTGATATCAACTCAGATGATAATCCTAGACCATCTCCCTTGGTGTCTAATTTAACAGCAGATAGGACTTTTGCATTAGCTAGTACAACTCCTATAATTGGTAGTCCTCAAACGGTAAAAGCTAGTGTTTCTCTAGATATCGGTTATTCTCCAAATTCAGCAGGGACTCTTGCTTCGGCTACTGATAATCTCATCGGTGTGAGAAATTTGGGTATTGCGATCGCCGATTCTTTGATTGGTAGCACCACTCCAAAAACTCCTCAGATATTGGAAGTTACTGGTCAAGGAGAGGTTAATGTTGCGACCACGTTAACTGATGTAGAATTGGGGATTAAAATACAGGGAAAAACTGCAACTGAAGTTCAACAACTTGTTGCTCAACGTTCAAGTGCGGTAGTTGATGTCTTGCAAAAGCTTGGGGCGCAAGAACTTCAAACTACATCTATTCAACTAAATCCTGTTTATAGTTATGAAAATAGTACTCAAACCCTAACAGGTTTTGAAGGTCTCAACACACTTCAGTTTGAGTTACCAACAAATCAATCTGGAGCAGCAATTGACAAAGCTATTCAAGCAGGCGCAAATATCATACAAAATATCAGCTTCACTGCCTCAGACGAAGTATTGCAGCAGGCACGCTTGCAAGTTCTGAGCGAAGCTGTCAAAGATGCTAAAGCTCAAGCTCAGAGTGTTTTTAGTACCTTGCAGTTAACCCCCGGAGAGATTATTGACATTGATATCAACTCAGATGATAATCCTAGACCATCTCCCTTGGTGTCTAATTTAACAGCAGATAGGGTTTCTACAACTCCTATAATTGGTGGTTCTCAGACGGTAAAAGCTAGTGTTTCTCTAGATATCGGTTATTCTCCAAATTCAGGAGTGATTCTCGATCTACCTCTTAATGGATTGCAGCAATTTGCTTAATCAGGACTTATGCAAGTTTCATAAGCACGTGGCGGACTACACCGCGCTCAATACCGTTCGGTTAAGGAATTTTTTGGTTGAGGCAGGCGGCGGCCGCCTTGTTAATACATCGACTTGTATTGTGAATGCGGCGGCCGCCTTGTTAATACATCGACTTGTATTGTGAATGCAGCGGCCGCCTTGTTAATACATCGACTTGTATTGTGAAGGCGACGGCCGCCTTGTTAATACATCGACTTGCATTGTGAATGCGGCGGCCGCCTTGTTAATGCATCGACTTGCAAAAATTAACACCTCCTCCCCAAAGTTAAATACCTAAAAGTTGGCGTGTTTCTATCCTCGTTCCCAGCCTGGAGACTGGGAACTAGTTGGAGTAAGGGCTGTATCTTAACTTAGTGCCATTCGTTCATTACCTAAAAGTTGGCGTGTTTTCTAATTGCGGCATAGTGTCTTGCTGTTGTATTCATCTCAATCACCAACTCTGTCCCTTGACCTAACTGAGAATTACACTTAAGTTTACCTTGATGTTTTTCAACGATAATTTGCCGACTAATTGATAACCCTAGTCCTTGACTTTTGCTTACTGGCTTGGTTGTAAAAAACGGTTCAAATATATGTCTTTGGATATGGGGAAGTATACCTTTGCCATTGTCAAAAATGCGAATGATAACTTTGTGCTTTTTCCCTAGTAGTTTGTCATTTAGCCAACGTTCATGATTATTGACCAATGATAAATGACTGCTAACAACTTCTGTATGAATCAAAATTTTTGGAGTAAAAGAATGATCGTGTTTCATCCTTTCTTCTAAAGCATCAATGGCATTAGTTAAGATGTTGATGAATACCTGATTTAGTTCACCAGGGTAACACTCAATTAAGGGTAATTTCCCAAAGGTTTTAATTACTTTAATCTCTGCTCTATCAGGTTTTTCTTTGAGACGATGTTGCAAAATCCTGAGAACGCTATCAAATCCTTGATGTATGTCAACCTTTTGCATTTGACCGTCGTCAGAGGTAGAAAAATTCCGCAAGGCGAAAACAATATCTTTCACGCGCTCAGAACAGGCTCGCATTGACCACAGTAATTTAAAAAATTCTGTCTTCACGAAACCAAAGTCAAGGTGTTGCAAATGTAAGGCAATAACTGGGGTAGGCGTGGGATAGTAATATTGGTAAAGTTCAATAATTCTGATTAAATCTTCAGCGTATTTACTAGCAGTATGGATATTGCTGGAAATAAAGTTAACGGGGTTGTTAATTTCGTTAGCCATATCCGCCACCAGTTGACCGAGATTAGCCATTTTCTGGTTCTGCAATAACTGCTTTTGAGTATATTTGAGTTCATCAAGAGTAGTTTCTAGCTGTTGTGATTTTTCCTTAACTTGGTCTTCGGTAGACTGGTGTTGAGCAATTTCTCTTTGGAGTTGTTCAAATAGTTGGTATTGTTGAGTAGCGTAGGCGCAGCCCGTCGTAGACATCGCTTTATCCTGGTTAATATCCTTGTGCGTTCCCACCATCCGCACTGGTTTACCGAATTTATCCCGTTGGAATACTTTGCCACAAGTCAAAATCCACTTCCACTCCCCGGATTTAGTCAACATTCGCAATTCGACTTCAAACACAGGTATGCATCCTTGGAGATAATCGTGCAATACCTGACGAATTCTTGGTAAATCCTGTGGATGTACCAGTTGTTCAAAGGATTTATAATCGTTGTCGATTTCCTCTACTTTATATCCCAGGATGCTTTTCCATTGGGAATCATAATAGGTTTTGTCAGTTACCAGATTCCAATCCCACAACCCCAAGCCACTAGCGATTAATGCCATTTGTAAGGCGGCTTGTGAGCATTGGCAAGTATCTAAATTTTCTAGAGATAAGTCTTTGGCTTCTGGGAAACTCTGAGAATCTTGTACTGAAAATGGAGCTTCTGATTCATGAGTAGCGGGTTCTTGGATATGCATAGCTGCTGGTACGATGAGGAAGATATTCTGTAGCTTTCTCTCTACGCTGTTTTAGCACCCTGACGATTCAGTTATGGACAAATCGCCTAGTTGGTTTATTAGGCTGTAACTTAGGTCAGGAATATATCAGCCCATATCATAAATTGGGATGGAATTTAGAAGAATGTAACCTCTGTTGCGATCGCAATAGCAATCTTTTATAAAAAATCGCTACATTGTTGTGCATCTACATTCTAAGATATGTCTAAAAAAAGTAGTTCAAGTCACATATAATTACCTAAAAAGCCCGAAAAAGTTGTAAAAAAAATTCTATGATTGAATCACGCTAAATAATTTCAGGATGCAAAAAATTGTCAAGGCTTTTTTGTAGCTTTTTGAGTCACGTCTGGCTGCTATGCATACAAGGCAGCCGACATTGACTTCTAAAGCTGAATGGTGTGAGAAAAGATCATACTGAATTAGAGTCAATGAGTAATGACTATAGATGAACTAGTATTGCTACTAAAAGCCAGTCAAGCAACCGGTTTAACGACGCTCCAAGAGTTGATATTGCGTTCTTCGTGGGAAGGAGAAACCTACACCAATATAGCTAGTGAAGCGCACTACGGCGAGGAACGTGTCAAGAAAATCGCTGCTCATTTATGGCAAGTACTGAGTAATTTTTACAAAGAACCAATACATAAATCCAACTTTCGCCAGACTCTAGAAAATCATCCTCAAAGCGTTGCGCATCAGCAGTTAATTAAGGAATTCAACCGAGCCGCCACAGCGATATCCTTAGAATTTCCTAGTGGCCCAGTATCTCTTAATTCCAGATTTTACATCCCTCGACCGCCAATTGAAGAACTCGCTTACGCAGAAATGGCTGAACCTGGGAGTGTAATTTGCATCAAAGCACCCAAAAAGATGGGGAAAAGCTCTTTGGTTTTGCGGTTGCTTGCACGCGCTAACAAGCAAGGCTTTCGCACCGTAACTTTGGACTTTCAGCAAGCAGACAAAGCAGTATTTGCCAGTTTGGATAAATTTTTGCGCTGGTTCTGTGCCAATGTTAGTCGGGAGTTACAGCTAGAACCAAAACTCAATGATTATTGGGATGAAGATATGGGTAGCAAAGTCAGCTGCTCTATCTATTTCCAAAAATATTTACTGTCTGCGCTCTCAAGTCCCCTGGTTTTAGTATTAAATGAGGTGGATTGGGTATTTGAGTATCAGGAAATTGCTCAAGAGTTGCTACCATTAGTGCGATCGTGGCATGAACAAGCCAAAAGGGTAGAAATTTGGCAAAAACTGCGTCTGGTTCTGGTTTATTCAACAGAAATTCTTGTTCCCATAAAACTCACTCAATCGCCATTATTTAATATTGGTTTGACAATTAATTTACCTCCCTTTACGAAAGAGCAAGTGCAGGATTTAGCACAACGTCACGGCTTGGATTGGACAGATGGTGAAGATGCCGATAGTTTGATGGCAATGGTGGGAGGAAATCCTTATTTGGTGCGATTGGCATTGTATCACATTGTGGGTAAAGGCGGATTAAAAAGAGATTTAGGACAGTTATTGCAACAAGCACCCACAGAAGCCGGAATTTATAACCAGTGTCTAAGGCAATATGTATTAGCACTTCGAGATCAGCCAGAATTGGGAGATGCTTTTTATGAAGTGATTAATACTACAAATTATCTGAAATTAGAGCCAAGCTTGGCATATAAATTACAAAGTATAGGGCTAATTAATTTAGAAGGCGATGTCTACGACGGGCTACGCCTACGCAGTACTCCTGCGTGTGAATTATATCGGTTATATTTCCAACAATATTTCAAAAAAAGTGAGCATTTCAATAATACTCATGTTGAACAATTGAAACAAGAAAATCAACAGTTATCAGTCCTCTCTAGTTTAGATGAACTAACTTAATTAGTTAATCACTGCTACTTTGAAAGCTACCTGCAAATTGAGTGGCAAAATTTTGCTCGTCAAAACACTCTAATATCACTGATTTTTTGCGATATGAAGAAGAATTCAGCTATTCTGAACTCCGGAGTCAGAATAAATCAGTGGTGAATTCAGACCCGCCACTGTTTTGTTTACCACTAAATATGCAGATTGAGTGGAGGTGTTAAACCCCTTAATTCATCCAGCAGTCGCACAAAATTCATGTCTGTTTTCTGACTTCTGACGCCTTTATTCTGTTTTGCTAAAAATAGCAACTGATAAGACTTTTTTTGTCGATGAAACTTCCATTACTAGCTTGGGAATAATAAATCATGCATGAGATAAACTTGCAATTAATCTCAGCATATTAGGTGTGTTTACTATCGACAAATAAAGGAACAGTTTGTTAATGAAAGTGAGTTCATCAGGGATTAAGCTAGGTTTTGCAGCTGTTAGCAGTAGTTGTCTTGCGGCAGTAGCGATCGCTATGAGTGGAGCAAGTGCAATTGCTGCTCAATTCATCACAATTGAAAGCACTGGTACATTATCAGGAACTATCGAACTGCCCAGAAATAATCCTAATTTCAATAATAGTATTACTCGTATTGATACGGATGATACTGGAACTTATTACTGGAACTTAGGTACTAATAATAATCCTAATTATGTTCCTGTATACCAATCAGACTATTTACAGGTAGAAACACGCTCCGATGGAAGTCTGCATCACTTTGTTGACTTTAAAGGTATTCCAATTGTCTCGTTTGATGGTGTTCTGACATCACCTGTTCTTTCTGGTGGTCAATTGACTACCTTTCTTTACCAGGGACAATTGTCAGGAACCACATTTCAAGGAGTAGTTCAAGATGAATTTAATCTTACAAAAGCTTTCTACACTGGTACTGTCACTGACCCAAATACCGGAAAGAAATATCAAGGTACTTTTGAAGTGAGTGGATATGGGGAGCGATATAGTAATCCCAATGGTAATTTAACTCCCACGGTCTTTGATTTCCAGTCTGATATTCCAGGTTTCCCAGGCGTAACATCCTTGACCATAACTAATGCTAGTTTGGCAAATTTAAGAATCATAGTACCTATAAATGAAACTTCTATTCCAGAACCCGCTACCCTTATCGGAACTCTGATGGTAGCTAGTTTTGGTATCGTTCTGAAAAGAAGAAAAGACAGCGGACTTAGGAAGACCTTTTAAAACTGAAAGCCTGTTGTAAAAAAGCTCACAAGGCTGAAGCTGAATTGTAAACGTCAGCGCCTTGTGAGCAAATAATCTTAGACAATAAGGACTAAAGTCCTTACTACGAACTTATTTATCTATTAATTTAAAATAAGCCGAACTTTTGCAAATCCGGCTGAGTTTAATCAATCATCTATACGCAGTAGTTTGCGATAAAATGGTTGTGAAAAATCAGTTATACGATAACGTTTATAGTTATCCATAAGTTCAATTAAAAAATTAATAAACTCGAAACTAGCCATCATCAGTTCATAACTCAGGTCAGCATTGCCATCAAACTGAATTCGGCAACGGGTTAAGTCTGAGGGTAAAGTAGCAACATTCCAGGAGGCGACAAAGGGGACATGTTCGCTGGCTTCGATCTTCCGATGTCCTTCCAAGACCCCTTTTTGATAAAGACTGATGGCATAGGGTAAGAAATTGCGCCTAGCGCCCTGAACATAAGGTAAGTAAACACTGGCTTGTTGTTGAGTTGCAGGCTGGAGTTGCTCAATAGACATAGTTAAATATTCCTCAAGTTAGTTAGCAACTGGGGATATTAGTGGATGTTAGTAGTATTCCCCAAAGATGTGTCTAAAGCACATAGTAGGAATGGGGATTGGGGATTGGGGATTGGGGATTGGGCATAAGGGATAAGTCTTTGATACTTGCTGACGAGTTTTTGAACTCCACTCCTCTGCTCTCCAGTCCCCCAGTCCCCAGTCCCCAGTCCCCATGCCCAATGCCCCATACCCCATGCCCCATGCCTAATAAATGAAGTTACTACTAAGAAATATTAAAATTTCGGTTACAATGATGCTGCATTAACTGTTATCGAATCTGGGAACGGTAACACTAAAAATCCCTACTGTACAGTGGTGGATGCTATTATTGCAGTTTTTCCCAACAAAAAGCTGCTGCTACCTTGCTATTACTTTACCCAAACCGGAGTTCTCATTAGGGAAAATCCGACTCTACAAGCTTCCTGCCGAAGTGGCTATCAAAGGAATCAAGCTTCTGTCTAAGAGTAGTAAACGCGGTTAATATGAGGTAATTACGCACAGTGGCGGTGACAACAAAGATAGTCCCAGCGGCTTTTGGCTTAGGGATAGCGGGTATTGCAGTTTGCCCATTCCGATTAATATCGGGAAAAGTAGCTTAGGGATATTTGTCCGTAAAATTACTAACTGTAGACAAATAGTGGTTTTTGAATCAAGCAACCTAACCTATGCCAGCGAATTCCTGGCCCGAAGAAGATTCTTATCAAGAGCTCGATCCGCTCAACTCCTTGTTATCTGACCTATCAGTAGATGAGGAGTCAGTGTTAGAGACAGATTCTATGTCTCTACCATCCCGGTTTCAAGGTCGTAGAGGCAAAGCAGCTCTAGTCTTGACTATCGTCTGGAGTGGCACGATCGCTCTACATTTAGTTTCTTGGGCTTCCATTTTTATTCTAGGACTGACCACCATTCTAGGATTTCATGCTTTGGTGGTGGTGTTTACTAAATCCCGTCGCTATCCAAAAGAAATACAGGGAGATTTACCTTCTGTTTCTGTGCTAGTGGCTGCGAAAAATGAGGAAGCGGTAATTGCTAAATTAGTCAAAAATCTTTGTAATCTGGAATATCCAGGTGGGGAGTACGAAATTTGGATAATTGACGATCGCAGCAGTGATAGCACGCCACATTTATTAGCGGAACTCGCACAGAAACACGACCAGCTGAAAGTACTAAGGCGTTCAGCAGAAGCTACTGGTGGCAAATCGGGGGCGTTGAATCAGGTATTGCCGCTGACAAAGGGCGACATTATAGCAGTATTTGATGCTGATGCCCAAGTAACACCAGATTTACTGCAACAGGTAATACCTTTATTTCAAAGAGAAAACGTGGGGGCGGTGCAGGTGCGAAAAGCGATCGCCAACGCTAAAGCAAACTTTTGGACTAAGGGTCAAATGGCCGAAATGGCTCTTGATACCTGGTTTCAGCAACAACGGACTGCCCTTGGTGGCATTGGCGAACTGCGGGGCAATGGTCAATTTGTCCGGCGTTCCGCCTTGGAAAGCTGCGGTGGCTGGAATGAAGAAACTATTACCGATGATTTGGATTTGACAATCCGCTTACATTTGGATAAATGGGATATTGAGTGTGTTTTCCATCCAGCGGTGCAAGAAGAAGGAGTGACAAATGCAGTTTCACTCTGGCATCAGCGCAACCGTTGGGCAGAAGGCGGTTATCAGCGCTATTTAGATTATTGGGATTTAATTCTCAAAAACCGGATGGGGACGCGTAAAAGCTGGGATTTGCTGATTTTTATGCTGATTATGTATATCTTACCGACAGCAGCAGTCCCAGATTTATTAATGGCGATCGCTCGTCATCGTCCGCCAATGTTAAGTCCGATCACAGGCTTGTCCATTTCTATGTCGATGGTAGGGATGTTTACAGGTCTGAAGCGGGTACGTCAAGATCAAAAATTCCCACTTTCTACACATCTTACGATGCTGGTGCAAACCCTGCGTGGCAGTTTATATATGTTGCACTGGTTAGTCGTCATGAGCAGCACTACTGCTCGGATGTCGGTAAGACCAAAGCGCCTGAAATGGGTGAAAACCTTGCATACCGGGAATGGGGAATAGCCCCTTTGGGGAATTAAAAATTCAAAATTCAAAATGCAAAATTACCAAAAATAATTTTGCATTTTTTTTAGGGACTGACAAAAATAATTATCCAGAATTATTTGTATATTCGTAGGATCGCAAGGCCTTGCGCCCCTACAATGGGATATTTTTTTAATTGAAAGTTCTTTATTCATCATCTACGTCTGCTTCTTCTACCCATTCTGGTGTAGTTGTGGAATCTGAGAATTCTGGGAAATCATCTGCAAAACGGATGATTTGTCCGTTGAAAAATTCTGCTACACGTTGAGCTGCGATCGCTACTTCGTCAGGTTCCCAATCAGGTGCGGGTGTTTGTTTTGGAGGTGGAGGCAAAGTTTGCATCCCGTTTGCATTTACCCCGTTTCTATTTACGCCATTTCCATTTACACCATTGCCATTTCTTGCCGCCAACTCGCTTTTTTGTGGTGCTGGTGATGGATTAGTTGGCTGTGGTGCTGGCGCTGGAGGCGACGAAATTTGCTGGTTGTGGCTAGGTGTGGGTGGTTGCTGAACGCGACTAGAGTCTTTTGGCGGAGGATTTTTTTTGGCTGAGGTAGAGTTTGAAGAAATTCCTTTTTCTATATTTATCTGGATTTCACGCTGGAAAGTCTGCTGAAAAGCTGCTGCAATCATCGGTAGATAAGATTTCCCCTTGTCATACCATGCCTGTTTAATCGCAATTCGAGCCACAACACCGTCAAACTCTATGAGTTGGCTCATTTGACGCAGCATTTCTTGCCTTGATTTTGGCTGGAGATTGGCAAGCACTTGTTGCCAAACCTGAGTTAAGTCATATTCTGCTTCGCCAACAACTTCTGAAGTTACTGGTTCAATGTTCGCAGGTGGCACAGGAACAGCAACAGGTTCTGGGGTTTGTGGTGAAACTGATTTAGCAGCAGAATTGCGATCTGTTTGCTGTTCAACTGGGGGAGATGAAGTGACGGGCTGATTTTGGGCAGCTGTTTGATGATTGGCAGATGCAGAATTATGATTTGTTTGCGGTTCAGCTACAGGTACAGAAGAGACTGGGTGATTTTGGGCAACGACTGGAGGATAGCTTGGAGATACAACAGGTGTATTAACTCGCGGCGCGATACTTGGGGCTTGTGGCTGAATATTTGTCGTCGCACTCGGTAACAATCCTAGTAATGTTACCTCCAACCACAAACGCGGTTGAGTGGTGTTTTTAATTTGTACTTCAGCTTCTCGCAAGTGTTTTTGTCCTGCCAAAATCGCGCTCATATCGAAGTATTGAGCAAATTCAATCAGCGTTGTCCAGGTTTGCTGAGTACAAGCAACCAAATCGTGGCGGTTGGGTGCTGTTTTGGCAATCAGTAAATCGCGGTAAAAAGCAGCGAGATTTTGCAGAATAGTTAGGGGTTCTCGACCACGATCTAGAATGTAGTGAGTACAGTCTAGAACTGCTTCCGGTTTATCTTGAGCGATCGCATTTAAAAGCGCTAACAAGTCCTGTTCGCTTACCGTCCCTACCAAATCCCAAACTCGCTCTGGTGTGACTTCACCTGCTAACAAGCCCAATTGATCGAGTAGACTTTCGGCATCTCGCAAGCCTCCCTGAGAAAGTTGGGCTACTAGGGTGACAGCATCATGTGAAATATGAATGTTTTCTTTAAAGGCGATCGCACTTAAATGCTTCACCATCGCCTCTAACTGAATGCGTCTAAAATCAAACCTTTGACAGCGCGAAATAATCGTTGGTAAGACTCTTTGCGGGTCTGTTGTCGCCAATACAAAAACCACGTGTCTCGGTGGTTCCTCTAATGTCTTAAGTAGCGCATTGAATGCCTGGGTACTGAGCATGTGGCAATTATGTACCAAAAGCCCATTTGCCACAAAGTTATGATTATCTGCTACTTCAATGTCATAGACTCGCTCGATCCCAGCGAGGTGAACAGATTCGACTGTCTCCAAACTTGTAATCCATTGAGGGGATGGAATATTGTTTAAGGTCTGCCAGCCATTTTCTACTGGTGCTTGCCCCCAACCGTATATAGTGGTATGTCTTGCCTGTACTACTTCTGGTGTAAAATTTTGTTGTTGCTGAGTATCCCATTGCTGTAAGCCAAGTAGCAATGAGTTGGTTTTCTGCGGCAGAGAATCCTTCGGTATGTAGTTGAATTTGTGGACTTCCTTCTGGACTGAGGGCAAGTGAACCATCATCGCAAAACCACCAAGCAATTCCTTCTGGGGTAATTCGATTAAGCCAGTCCATAGAGACGAGTTTTTTATCCCTATTCGGTTTAACGATGTCAAAGACATCTTTGAGTTGGGGATGGCAACCTGTGTTACAGGTAACTGATATGTTTCCGTATCCTTTGTTAGATGTAATTCGCAGTTTTGGACGCAATTCTTGAAGGCGATAGGCTTTATATTCCAACCATTCTTGCTGCTTTTCTGAGTGTGTCCAACACAATCTGGGGAATCTGCTGTATTTATTGGGATAACTGATAGAGCAATCTCCAAGCAAGGTTCCGTAGATAAGCCCAAGTGCATTTGGTTGTATAACTGCCGCATCTGCAAGGAACTTTTCTGTTCTAAGTTCCCAAATTCCGTGTCCCTTTTTATATGGATGTTTTTCCCAGCGAGACTGGATACTGATGATTCCTCGTCCCTTTTTTTGTAAAAAGATTGGGATATCAAGCTTTTCTCCACACCCGCAAGCACAGAAAGGTCGGAGTAATTCGGCTTGTTTAAGGATAGATTCCAGGTCGTATGATTTTTGCCCTGATGTATTGCCTTTAAACTGGTGTCCGCTAGCAAATCTCCGAGTGCGTCCATCGATACCAAATTTGTAAATGAGGATGCCGCATCCGCACTCACAGGGGATAGTATCTTCACTCCTTCTTTTACGTCCAATGCTTGTAGCCATCCCTGGTTTGTCCTAATTAAATGATTACCCGTACATCTAATTTCTCGGTTAGTTGTCTTTATAACCAGGGTTTGCCGTTCTCCTTGGTCTAACCATTTGACAACTTTCTTAAATTCCCACTTAAGAGATGAGTCGTTATAACTCAGTACTTTCTTTCCTTTAATTTTGGGATCGTCAATTCTGTGAAGTCCCTCATCAGTCAAGACCAGAGAATCTCCAGTTAGGCATTCATCAATAACATAAACCTTGTAGCGACACTGCACAGGAGCAAACTGGGCTTTTTCAATCAACTCGCGGATATTATCGACACCAGTATTACTGGCGGCGTCAATTTCAATTACGTCTAGGGTGTAGCCCTTAGCGATCCCCTGACAAACCTCACACACACCACAAGGTTCAGCAGTAGGCTTATCACTTTTTAAACAATTGAGGGATTTAGCCAAAATCCGGGCACTAGAAGTTTTCCCCGTACCTCTTGGCCCGGTGAATAAGTAGGCAGGGGCGATTTTAGATGTGCCGATCGCGTTCGTGAGGGTGGTGGCGATCGCCTCTTGGCCCACCAGTTCAGCAAAACTTTTGGGGCGATATTTGTGGTGCAGGGGTTCGTAAGACATGGAAATATAGACTTCAATGCCTTTCAAAGTGAATTAGTAGCACCGAGTCGAGTTGAGGATTCAATTATTTTAAACTCTCGTACCTGGCTTTATTTATCGATGTTGCCATAGCCCAAGACTCAACTAATGCCGTAAATTTTGGCACTCAGGAAAGCAAGCAACCAGAGCTTATCCTCTACTATGATTTCAACATCAATGTATGGGAATTATAGCATATTATTTAGTACATTTGTTCTATTTAAGGAGACTGGGAAGCAGAGAAGAATAACTCTTGACAAATGACAAATGACAAATGACAAATGACTATACGTTTTATTGACTGAACTATCATAGTCCAGTGCGATCGCTACAATTTTATAGATAAAGTAAAACTCGATGGTGCAGCAGATGCTCAAGCGGCTATTTCAATGGCTCAAAAAGCTTTTTCAGAATTTGTTTGGTGGAAAACAGACTACCTCAAAATCTAGGGGGAATGTAGAAAAAGAACCAGCACCACCCTTAAGCGATACGGATCTGGAATTTCTTTTCAACGAACTGTTGCAAGGAGTACATCAAGCACGAGGGGAAGCATGGGCACAGAAGTGGCTGCATAATATCGAACATCGCATCACAACTCAAGACTGGGTTGAGTGGTTAGAGCGCTTTGGCGACAGATTGCTCGCATCTCCGACACCAAATAATGAAATGGCTGCGCGGTTAGTGCAATTGGGTGAGTTAAACGTCGGAGAAATTGGAGATGTTGCCTATAATATCGGGATGCAGTTGTTGACACGCAATGAAGGCGAACCAATTTGGGAATATGAAGGGCCAGATGCTTTTAGCACTACTTCTTTGCCCTCTGAGGTAACTGCCTCAGTATCAGAGTCAGCAGATGCGCCAGAGAACCTCCCAGAGGGAGAATACCAAACTGTCACCCTAGAACAGTTGTTTGTCATGTTGCAGGAGGATGAAAATTTACGTCAGCAGATTGCTCAACAACTTGCCGTTGAAACAGACGATCCACAAGTGCTTGTCCAAGCATTAATTAGTCAGTTATATCCTGGTGGTCAATCGACTACAGAGCAAACTGAAAATTAACTGCTGGAGAGAATCAAATTCAAGAGTGAAATCTGGGAATTGTTACGTTGTAATGCTATGCTCTTGAAGATTTGTATATTTTTTGCTAACCTGCTACGGAAGCGCTGTCCGAATCTAATGGATTTTTACGTAATTGATGATTTTTTTAAGACAACGATGGCTACAATCTAGAAAAACAAAATCCAAGAGTGTGGCAGATGCTCAGGCGGATATCGCAGTCGCTTAAAAGGTTTTTAAAGCGCCTCATTGCAAGTAAACAGAATAGTTCTCTCAAGGCTTCGAGAGGACGCAATCTGGTGGGGGTACCACCAGAACTAACCAATGCGGATCTGGAACAATTGTTTATCCAATTGTTAGAAGGCGTGCATCAAGCACGAGGACGACAGTGGGCATTGAGGTATCTGCAACGAATCGAAAATCGCATTCCGGCTGAACGTTGGATAGACTGGTTGGTGATGTTTGGTGAAAGCTTACTAGCTTCACCTACACCAAATCCTCTTTTAGCAACACAAATGGTGCAATTAGGGGAACTTGGTGTTGGCAGAATTGGAGAAGTTGCTTATGACATTGGCATTCGGCTAATGCAAAACTTACCTACAGAGATAGAATATCAGGACAATCAGGCACAAGATGACCTAGATGATCTAGAAATCACTCCTGGGCAAGAACTGATCCGCGATTTGGGCGAGCAGTTATGGGAGTATGATGAGCCAGATGTAATCGAAACTACAACCGATGAAGAAATTATCCCAACTTCTCCCGGACAAGAGCTAATCCTTAGCTTTGGCGAGCAATTATGGGAATATGATGTGCCAGATGTTGAACCAATAACATCAGCACCTCAAAATGCCTCTTTTGAGGATAAATCGCCCGAAAACTTCGAGGAACTGGTATCGGAATATGAAAGGGAAGACGCCCAAGCCACAATACCAGAAAATATCCCCCTACCGACAGCAGAAGATACAATCAGCTTGTTAACTCAACTTCGGTTCGACGAAGAAATTGTTCAAATTACTACACCAGCAAATCTTCTTTCCACGAGACAAAGGACTGAGTTAGCAACGTCTCCCTCGGTGGAAACCTGGGATAACACTTTGACGAATTTAGAGCCAAATGTGGCTAATACTTTAGATGAGTTATGGGTGAAGTTGGATCAAAGTACCAATTTAGTCCAGCAACTTGCTTCAGATTTGGCAGTTCAAAGCAGTAATTCTCCTGGTATTATTGAGCGGCATAACGATAATCCGATTACCCACCCTCAAGGGTGGTTTTACCAAGGTCTTCAGCAAGCGAAAACAGGCGATTTGCTAGGCGCGATCGCATCTTATGACCAAGCCATTGAAATGCAACCCGAATTCTCCGAATATTGGTTTAATCGAGGCTTAACGCTGTTCCATTTAGAACGTTTTGATGAAGCGATCGCGTCTTATGAAACAGCCATAGAACTGAAACCAGACTTTTACAAAGCTTGGTACAACCGGGGTGGAACTCTCGGAGAATTAGGATACTTTGAAGAAGCGATCGCTTCTTTTGACAAAGCTATAGAAATTAAGCCAGACTATCAAGAAGCGTGGTCTAGCAAGGGTTTGGCACTGCTGAAATTAGGTTGGCTACCAGAAGCTATTGCTAGTTATGACCAAGCGCTACAACTCCAACCAGAAGACCAGGAAAACTGGTATTACCGAGGCATAGCCCTAGCCGTCAGCGAACAATTTGCCGAGGCGATTATATCTTACGATAGAGCTATAGAAATTAACCCAGAGTACCACGAAGTGTGGATAGATCGGGGTGTAGTGCTGTTTAATTTAGGCAGGTGGTCAGAAGCGATCGCTTCCTGGGACAAAGCACTTTCAGTTCAAGCTGATTTCTACTTAGCTTGGTATAACCGGGGTATAGCATTAGACAACTTAGGGCGCAGACAAGAAGCGATCGCCTCCTATCAACAAGCGATCGCCATTAAACCCGATTTCCACTTAGCTTGGTATAATCAGGCAGTAGCACTGTTTTATTTAGAACAATTTGCTGAAGCGATCGCCTGTTATGACAACGCTTTGCAAATTAAACAAGATTATTGGGAAGCTTGGATTGGTCGGGGAACTGCGATCGGTCATTTAGTAGTAGATTCTGACGAATTACTCAATTTGTCGAGTAGTATCATAGCGACAAATCCCGCCTTACAACAGGGCGGCTACGAAGGAAAATTAGCCAGCTACGAAGAAGGGTTAAGGCATCTGCGGACAGATACCCATCCAGAAGGTTGGGGTAGATTGCATTTTGCGATCGCTAATACTTACTATGAGCAAGGCAAAAAACATACCAATCCCCGCGATTATTGGCGTAAAGCTGCATCTGAGTATCATCAAGCGTTGTTAACCCTGACATTAGAATATTTTCCCCAGTTGCACTTAGAGGTTTTGCAATCTCTAAGCAAAGTGTTGATGGGTTTGGGACAAACCACACAAGTTCAAGAATTGCTGCAACGCGGGACAGATTTATTGCGACAATTACTGAGTGAAGAAACTCGCTCAGACGAAAGTAAAAAACAGTTAGCTTTAAAATTTACCGGCTTCGATCAATTAGCAGTTGATTTAGCTGTGGAGTCGGGTGATTTAGTAGAAGCTTGGGAAATTGCCGAACAAGGTAAAAATGCTTGTTTAAACTGGCTGCTTTCTGGCTGGAATAATAATATTTACTCGCCTTATTATGGCGCAATTCAACAACTATTCAATCCCACAACAGCAATTATTTACTGGCATATTAGCCCAGTTGCCCTACATACTTTCATTCTCAAAGACCAAGCACCATCACCGATTCTCCTGTTTACACCCATGCAAGATACTGGGGTAATACCTTTAGGAGAAGATGCTATCCGTCTCAATGAATTGCCTCTACCCGAAGCAGTGCAACGCCTAATTGAATTTGAAATTTGGTTAGAAGATTGGCATCAAAAATACCAAGAATATCGCAGCACAGCCCACGACAAAGAAAGTAAAAGTCACCATTCTTGGCGAGTTGAGATGGAAGAGAAACTGTTGCAACTGTATGAAATCCTGAATATTTCCACAATTGCACAGGAACTCGAAGGCATCACCCAACTGGTATTAATTCCTCACCGTGACTTGTACAGATTGCCCATTCATACACTTTTCCATCTTTCTTCGCCATCACCAGAACAGTTACCGAATGTGGAATCAAATTTCAGCGTCACCTATCTACCTAGCGCCCAAATAGGTTTATCAATCAGAACTGAGGATATTTGGCAGTGGCAAAATAAGTTATTGCTGAGTGTTGAACATCCTGAAAGTACAGGTTATCCCACACTTAAATTTGCCAAATTAGAGTCTGAAATTGTTAGTCAGATGTTCAATAATATCCAACGAATTCAAGGGGCAGAAGCAACGAAAAGTATTGTTGAAAATGCCCTATTTGATAATTATAATATCTTGCATTTTACAGGTCATGTTACTAATAATTTAACTGAACCTAAAAAATCAGAATTAGCATTAGCGGGTGAAGACAGACTTACTCTAGATGAAATCTGCCAACAAAATCTAGATAGTTACAACCTTATTACCCTCTCTGCCTGTGAAAATTTAAGTACTAACAACTACACTATCAGCAGCGAATATGTAAGTTTAGTCAGTGGTTTTGTAACTCAGGGCGTACCTCATGTAGTGAGTACTCTCTGGAGTGTAGAATCTTCGGCTAGCGCCTTGGTGATGATCGAGTTTTACCGACGATTACAGCCCAATAAATCAGCAGTTACTGCCTTAGCTGAAGCAACACGATGGCTGAAAGAACTAACTGCTGGAGAACTGACAAAATGGTATGAAGATATTTTGAATAATCTGCATTCAGAAGAAGTAAGAATTCAAACTTATTTAGCGACCCAACTATATAGAAATAGTAAAATGGCATCAGATAAAAATCTTTATAATCATCCTTATTATTGGGCAGCTTTTACAATTATGGGTAAGCCTAATTAATACTTTGAAACTTTTATTCCAGCCATAAAATTAGCCAGATACTTGTTTTTAGCTTCACCTCTCTAAAAGTTCAATGATTTCAGTAAAATAGTCTAACTATATACAAAAATTGGATGAATTTACTGTGGTCTTAAAATTAATGGCAAAAGTGAAGATTAAAAATAAATATGAAATCAGAAACCAGAAATATAGTACTTAAAGCTTACGCAGAACTATATAAGTAAGTCGGCAGAAAAAACCAAACTAAGTAAGTTGGCACAATAAAACTAAACTATGTGAAGAGAGGTAAACTAGACTAAAACTTTCTTTCCTCCTGCCTTATCGCAACGATAAATTTTTACGCCGAACTACAGCTTTGTCTAAACCTATAATTACCGTTCGCCTAATTACACGCGACGAACTTCCCCAACTTTTGGCTTTATATAAGCATCTAAATCCTGTCGATGCGCCTCTACCGACTGATGATGTCTTACAATCTATCTGGGATGGAATTTTAGATGATCCCCGTTTGTATTACATTGTGGCTGATGTTGATAAGCAGTTAGTAGCAACATGTAATTTAACTATTGTTCCCAACTTGACGCGTGGCGCACGTCCATACGGCATTATTGAAAATGTTGTTACCCATCTCGATTATCGACAACAGGGATTTGGTACACAAGTGCTGCATTATGCCTTAGCTTTAGCATGGCAGCAACAGTGCTATAAAGTGATGCTTCTAAGCGGCTCAAAAAACGAGGAGACGTTGCACTTCTATGAAAAAGCAGGATTCAAGCGTGGACTAAAAACAGGATTTGTTGCCCTACCTCCAGAGGAGTTGTGAGCAAAATTTATACAGATTAGCCAGCTTCCAAAAATCCTAGTTTATCTTTGGGTTCGCTTTTATAAAATAGTCTTTTGGAAAAAAATAATTCTTAGCCAAAAATCTTGGCGCAATCAGGCTCGAAAATTTTGATTGCGATCGCTAATTTCCAGTCTAGTATTTGAAAATTTATATTTAAAAATTTCCCATCAATGACAACTATCTAAAGAGTGAAAGTTTTTCTTCAAAATCCAGCCCTGAGTTAGTTGTATACTCTCGAAAAAAGATTAACAATACACCATATCGCCAAGATTGACTTTATTTCTTTTATTTCTTAAATATTGCTAAAGATCATGATACATTTAATTTGACGGCATTAACCCTCCTCGGCAATTATAAAGAGACGGCTATTAAAAGCCAATTATTTTACTGCTTGACTGCAATTTTAGAACTGAATAAAATCGCTTACTTGCATTAATTCTCTTTATGGCTGCGACATATTATATTACCACAGGAGCCATGCTTATTTTGAGTGTACTCTGCGGTTCTTAAAAAAATAGGAATTCGATACTATGTGTGGTGCACATGAGGATAAACGTTATGAGATATCAGAGCAGCTACTCATAATGTCCAGCGTATTAATTTTCCAGAGCTAACAGGTTTCATTTCTGGTTTTCATGTCGAGGCGAACCAAATAATCATCTTAGATATTTGTATTCACTTAACCTTGCATCCAGTATTTTCCAGATAATCAACATAATCAACTAATCAACCCAAGAAATTGAAAAGAGGATATTTCCATGTCTAGTTTGTCTCGTTGGTCATCAACAAAGGTTGCTTTGCTAGTTCTGGGAATGACAGCTGCTACAATAACTCCCATCATAATTTCTGCCCCAGCTTCATCTCAAACTCCTGTTCCATCTACGACACCATCACCTGATACACCATCACCTGCAACACCATCACCTGCGACACCATCGCCGACTTCAACAGTTAACCTGTCTGATGTTTCCTCAGATTATTGGGCGCGTCCCTTCATTCAAGCCCTAGCTGAGAATAACGTGATTAGTGGCTTTCCTGATGGCACTTATAGACCAAATCAGCCTGTGACTCGTGCAGAATTTGCTGCTTTGATTCAAAAAGCTTTCAGTAACCAAAACCGAGTCCGGCAATTAAGTGCAGGTGGATTTAGTGATGTTCCTGCTAACTACTGGGCCGCTGCTGCAATTCAAAACGCTTACGAAACTGGATTTTTGGCAGGCTATCCTGGGAACGTATTTAGACCAAATCAAGAAATTCCTAGAGTGCAGGGGATCGTTGCTTTAAGTAGTGGTTTAGGTTTAACTGGTGGCGATACAAGTACTCTCACTACTTACTACAACGATGCCTCAGCTATCCCAGAGTATGCTGTTGGCAGTGTTGCAGCAGCGACAGTAAGTAATCTTGTTGTCAACTACCCGGATGTAAAACAACTCAATCCGCAACAGTCTTTGACTCGTGCTGAAGCAGCAGCACTTTTATATCAAGCTTTAGTTAAACAAGGACGGGCGCAACCCATTGCTAGCAATCTTCCAGCTAGTCAGTACGTTGTAGCTGGAACTCCTGCCGGTACTGATATTGTTGCTCTAGCGTCATCCAGTAGTTCTTTTACAACTCTGACTTCTTTATTAAAGACAGCCGGTTTAGCAGATATTCTTCAACAGCCAGGCCCTTATACAGTCTTTGCTCCCACCAATGACGCATTTGCTGCTTTACCTGCTGCTACCTTACAACAGTTAGAGCAACCAGAAAACAGAGAAGCGTTAGTTAAGATTTTGAGATATCACGTGGTTCCCGGTGCGGTAACTTCTAGTCAACTCTCAGCAGGGGAATTGACAACAGATGAAGGAAGACCTGTAAATATTAAAATCGATTCCGCTAACAGTCAAGTCTCGGTGAATAATGCCAGAGTTCTCCAGGCGGACGTGAAAGCTAGCAATGGTGTTATCCATGCAATTAACCAAGTCCTGATTCCGCCTGACGTTAACATCAGTCAGTTAAATCAGCCACCAACAGGAAATGGGACACCTGATGTTAACGTAGGTAGAAGTACTCGTGGTGGCAGAAGCTATATCGGAGTTGGTGGTAACATTGGTTTGAGCGGCGATGATACAGCTCTAAGCGACACTAACTTTACAGTGATCAGCAAACTCGGTCTGACAAATAATATATCAGTGCGACCATCGGTAATCTTCGGGGACGATACAATATTTCTAGTTCCCGTGACTTTAGATTTTTCTCCCCGCAGAGCAGGTTCAGTGGGTGAAAGAACCTTTGCTATATCTCCTTACATCGGTGCTGGTGTAGCAATTGAAGCTAATGCTGATACTGATATTGGATTACTATTAACAGGTGGTGTAGACATTCCTCTCGGTTCTAGACTTACGCTAACAGGTGGTGTAAATGCTGCTTTTGTAGATGATACTGATGTAGGACTACAGTTAGGAATTGGCTATAACTTCAGGTAAATAGAAGTAGAACATGCAATAAGGGCGCACAGTTAGTTGTGCGCTCTTGCTGTATTAAGGTCGCTTGATTGCTAAAGTAAGTCCATCGGCGATGGGGACAAGGGAGAGGGTAACTCGTTCGTCATGATGTAACTTTTTGTTTAGCGCCCGGATTGCTTGGGTGCTTTCATCTTGATTTTGCTCATCAGCTACTTGTCCAGACCATAAAACATTATCGATCGCAATTAATCCACCTGGACGAACTAATTGCAGCGATCGCTCATAATATCCATCATAATTTTCTTTATCAGCATCAATAAAGGCAAAATCAAAAGTTTCGGCTTGTCCAGTTGCTAATAACTTATCTAAAGTTTCCAAAGCTGGTGCCAATCGGAGATCGATTTTATCAGCAACCCCAGATGCTTGCCAATACCGCCGAGCAATCGCAGTAAATTCTTCACTCACATCACAAGCGATAATCTTGCCATCAGTCGGTAGTGCCAAAGCTACAGAAAGTGAGCTATAACCCGTAAACACTCCAACTTCTAAGGTTTTTTTCGCTCCAATCAACTGCACCAGAAGGCTCATAAACTGCCCTTGTTCTGGTGAAATCTGCATTCCACTGCGGGGATGATTGGCGGTTTCTTGGCGCAACTTCCCAAGAATTTCTGGTTCTCGCAGCGAAACAGATAAAAGATAATTGTAAAGTTGGTTATCAAGACCTATAGACTGTTTTGGCATGATAGATCGGAGAATTGAGAGAAACTACAGTTATACTATCGCTGATCAGTGGAATCTCAGGAATAACATGGTGCGGTTAGTTTTGACAGCAATATTGCTGGTGCTAGTGACAGCTTGTGGCAGTATTGGACTGTTACCAACTAGCGATTTAGTGCAAAAAGCGATCGCACTTGGGCTAGAACAAACTCAACAAAAACTTAGCCAACAGTTGGATTTAGATTTTCAAGGATTTGAAATCAAGCGGCTATCAATTACCCAAGAACAACCACTGACGATTGAAAATTTACCAGCTTTCCACGTTCGGGGAACCTACGACTTGATTCTCAAGCTACCAAAACGGCGCTTGACACAACCAAAACAACCCTTTGACGTTTACTTGCAAATTCAGCAAGAAGGTAAAACTTGGCGATCGCTAATTCCAGAAAAGGGTAGTAAAGATACTCAACCAACCTGGCGCAGTTACTTAGTTGAGTAAACCTGTGTCATCAAAGTGCTTTTTTACGGTTGTGTAAGAATTGCAAACCAGTAGCGTAAACACCAAATGCCAGTAAACCTGACATAAAATTGGGTTCAGGAACACTAGCAGTAGATACAGAATTGATACCAACAGCAAAGTCTTGATTTAAATCTACATTATCAACAAATGAACTGTCGGCAGCACCAATAAATATAAATTTTGCATCAATGGGAACTTGTACAATAGCACCATTAAAATCTACACGTGAGATGTAAAAAATACTATTGTCTAAACACTGCAATGGAAGACAACCGTTGGGAAGAATTGGATTAATAGCACCAGGAACTCTGTCAGTCCTTGCGCCATTATACTCTCCGGTGTTTGGTAGCAATCTATTGTCAGCGCTGAAAGTAGCCCACATTGCACCAAAGTATTCGTCAGTCGGATCGTCAAAGGGTGAAAAACTGCCAAACCGTTCCAGTTTAATTGTGTCCCCTGAATTAACTCCCAAGTTTGTTAGAGAAAAAGGTACGCTGTCAGGACTAAATGTATATGAGGAAATAAAACTTGCACTGGGGTCAATATTGAATTTGGCTGCCAAAGCTTGAGCAGAATCAGTTTTGAATAATAGTATTAAGCTGAAAGCGGTTTGAGCTGTTACAACTGATAATTTGGTGAATAATTTAGGAGCTTTTTGATTAAAAAAAAAGATTGACATAGTGATTTTTTACAAATTGTTAATTACTGAAGTTAGACAAAAAGTGAGGTATTAAAGTATAACTCAGCTATCTTACTGTTTAATTTTTATTTATGAGTATATTTAAATATTTAATCGTCAAACTATCTTATAAAAGATAAAACTGTCAATCTACCAATAGCTAGTTGACAATTGATAACGAGACTAAATTATAAGTTTTATTTAAATTTTGGTTGATGAATTGAAATTTTTTTATCAGGGAAAAAGTTCTGCGCCACCTATTGTAAATTTTGATAAATGATTGCATGAGGCTATTGTTCCGAAGTCAAAAATACAATGTCTTCGGATAGAGAAACTTTTTATTGGTAATTAACGCTTAAAAAGTTCAAGAAATAAAGCTAAGTTTGTCGCAGTTGTGGAAAAACTAGATTAAGGGTTTTTAAATTTTGAATGACGTACAGTGGAATATGTGCTATTAAAAAAACTATCACAAGGATTCTGAACACAAAAATTTTTAAGGTTTGAATTTCGCACAGTAGGATATGTGCTACTCAAAAAACTATCACAAGCATTTACGTATAACTGCTAGGGTACAGTCACGATCGAGGTATAGTTTCATCGGAGACAGGGTAAGATGTATATCAACTTTTTTATCAGTTCCATTATTGGAATTGTAGTTCCAGTGCTGGTGGCTTTTGGCTTACTGCAATGGTTGCACATACCTACAGGTAACTTTCTTGATTGGGTGATTGGTGGTGCTAGTTTTTGGTGGCTGTTGGTAATTGTTACCGTACCGTGGAATGTGCATTTTCAAGCCAAAGAAGTCTTAGCAGAAGCAGCACAATCAACTGAGAAAGGCATTCCAGTCGATGAGAAACAAGTGAAGTATGTCACATTGTTGGCAAAGCGATCGCTCTGGGTTGCTATTGCTTTACACTTATTCTCAGCTGTTGGTCTTTATACCCTTGCTGTCACTGGTATTAGTACAGTTGGATATATAAGTTCTGGTGCAGCTTTATTATTAACAATTTTGCGTCCAGCGATTCGCGCTTACGAGTATTTATATGCGCGGTTAGCGATGATTCGCCAAGAATGGAAGTATCCGCGCGAAGATATTTTGGAACTGCGCGATCGCTTCTCTATATTGGAACAAAAAATCCAGTCATTGGAAGATCAACTCAACCCGGAACAACCCTATTCCTTACCCACAACTCAACAACGTTTTGCCGAAGAAACTCGCAGAGATTTAGCTCGAATTGCGGCTAATTTAGAAGAATTACGGGCGACAAATCAAACGGAACATGAGCGTTTGGGGAGAGAAGCCAGAAATGCGATCGCGCAACTTTCTACCGATGGGCAATTTCTCGATCATGTCCGCGAAATCATTCGATTTTTTAAAACCGCTTAATTATTGCTTTAATAACCTGACCGAATTTTAAGTTTTGGATAATGATAGTGAATATTCATCATCCAAAATTTAAAAGAATTATTCAAAAACGGTTAACTATAACTTACGACCAGAAGAATAGGTTTGACATAAATTGTATAGTTCAGTATGCAATTTTTCTATATGTTGTAAAAAAGGAAAAAATCGGAAATGTTGGATTCTCTTCTCTTGTTTTTTATATTAGCCACAATTATTCCTTTTTTTATTGCTCAGATTATGCCGAACAGCAAGTGGCTAATAGGTTATGCTATTTGTTTTGGAACTTTTGTTGTTTCTGAGTATTATAATCACTTAACAACGCCAATCGAGCAACGAGGAAATGGTTTTGTTTACGCCTGGGCAATGCTTGCGAATTATTTAATTAATACATCGGGAACTGTGGGAATAATCGACAGGGCTATTGTATTATACTTTAAGTCAAGAGGGTATAAAATCAATATATGGTTCATAGTTAATATAATTTTTCTTGATTTGATGCTTGTTTACATAGCGATATTGATAGTTAACATTCCTAAATAGATAGGCATTATTAAACAGAAAACAAGGATTATCAGGACTAAAGTCCTTATTACAAACTTTAATTGATTTACGTCTAAGAGGATGTTTGAAAAGTTTTCTTCTCGGTAACAAAGCGTTCTAGATCCCCCTAAATCCCCCTTAAAAAGGGGGACTTTGATTCCGGTTCCCCCCTTTTTAAGGGGGGCTAGGGGGGATCGGTTAGTGCCTAAAATCACAACCAACCACTTTTCAAACAACCTCTAACGACTTAGTAAATATCCCTTCATTTCTACTAATTTAAAATCCACTATTGAGGCTCATAGTATACCTCACTAGAGCAGGAAAGGCTATAGTGAAGTTCACATAACATCAGGAGTACTCATAGTGAATCAGATACAACTCACTTTAACTATTAGTTACTTGTTAATGTCATGCTATTTTTTAAGCAATTGGTTAATATTTTCCCTGCGTCATCCCACTTCTACTCCCGATGATAAATTTTTATCGGTTGTGATGTTTTTAGTCACAGCTATCTTCTGGCCTATGATGATTCCGATGTCTTGTTTAGAAATGGTTCAACAAAAGCGCATAGACTTTAGTAAAATTATTCCTGTTCTCTTAGCAATATTTGTATTTAGTGTTTCATATTATATCATGTCCGGTAAATCACTTACGATTAAGCTCCGATGTTAATCCACCA
>NZ_JAVRCC020000079.1:0-25697 GCF_034530975.2 Nostoc sp. DedQUE07
ACTTTGGAGTACCTCAAAACGACTTTGGAGTACCTCAAAACGACTTTGAAGTACCTCAAAACGACTTTGAAGTACCTTAAAACGACTTTGAAGTACCTCAAAACGACTTTGAAGTACCTCGAAACGACTTTGAAGTACCTCGAAACGACTTTGAAGTACCTCGAAACGACTTTGAAGTACCTCAAAACGACTTTGAAGTACCTCGAAACGACTTTGGAGTACCTCAAAACGACTTTGAAGTACCTCGAAACGACTTTGAAGTACCTCAAAACGATTTCGAGGTATCTGCTTATATAGCAATATGGTTCAGTTAAGGAAGACAAGGGTTTAGGGGGAGTTGCAAAAAAATTGTAGGTTGGGAAGCCACAGCGCTCTTGCGGGTTCCCCGCGTTGTAGCAAGTGGCGTTGGAGGCTTTGCCAAAGCCAATATCCTTATATATGTTGGGTTGCGCTCCGCTCCACCCAACCTACATCTAATACATTATTTCAAGCTTGCCACGCTACTACTGGCGTGGCAAGGCTAAATTTGTGCATTAGCAAACTCTTGTGGGATGGGCTTCTAGCCCGTCCTAATTGGCGGGCAAGATGCCCGCCCCACAAGAAAATTTATTGCAACATTTTAGTCTTGACACGCCACTACACATTTCTATTTTTTAAGCAAAACCTATGCAGTATTGCAACCCTACTCAACCCTATTTAGCAGCGAAGTAGGCTTCTAATGCCTCAGAACCACCAATTAATTTACCATCGATAAATACTTGGGGAACTGTTGTTGCACCCGCAACTGCTTTTAGCGATCGCGTGGTGATATCCTTGCCCAAGGTAATTTCTTCGTAATTGATGCCATGTTCCTTGAGCATTGCCTTAGCACGGGCACAGTAAGGACAACCCACTTTCGCAAACAGGGAAACTACTTCGGGCTTAACTGCTTGGGGATTAATGTATCTAAGCATTGTCTCAGCATCGGACACCTTAAAGGGATCTCCTGGCTCCTCTGGTTCAATAAACATCTGGTTAATTACACCATCTCTCACCAGCATAGAATAACGCCACGATCGCTTCCCAAACCCCAGGTCTGATTTATCTACTAATAAACCCATACCTTCAGTAAATTCTCCATTTCCATCAGGAATTAGTGTGATATTTTCTACTTCTTGATCCTTTGCCCATTCGTTCATCACAAAGGCATCATTAACAGAAATACAGATAATGTCATCGACACCATTCTGTTTGAAAATTGGAGCTAATTCGTTGTAGCCAGGAAGATGAGTAGATGAACAAGTCGGAGTATAAGCACCTGGTAAAGAGAAGACAACTATTGTCTTATTAGCAAATAGCTCATCGGTTGTCACATCCACCCACTGGTCGTTCTTGCGAGTATGAAAAGTGACATTGGGTACTCTTTGTCCTCGATGATTGGGTAACATAATTTTGCTTGCCTTTAGTAATCAATTCCAGTCATAACCTATCATGGGAGAACTGGTACAATGTAACTATCAATCGTCTAAGAAACTTCATTAATGAAGGTCGCGATCGCTCCTACAAATTCAGTGGTTGATTCATAGGGTAAAACATTACGTCCGTTTATTTTTATACCTCTATTTTTAGGGAAACAAGCAAGATAATGAGCCAAGCGTTCATCTGGCGTTTCTTTTTTATTGTCTTGGCTAATACTCGATGCAGTTTCGCCCATAACTATTAATGTTGGTTGATGAATAGAGGCCATAAAACTAGTATAATCATCACGCCAAAACCCTGCTAAAAAAGAAAACACTGCATGGCGGCTTGCAGGATTTTCTGCACCTACAAGCAATGTATTTAACCACTCTGCATCCACCGCATTTTCAGAAGCAAAGAGTTGACGAATTGAAAAAGAACGTAAAAATTTTGGAGTGCGTGCATAGCGATAAAAAGCACTGCCAAAAGGCGAATCTAATACATTCCAAAGAAATTTTTCCTGCCATTTTGGTGGTTTATTTGTCATCAAAGCCCACGTTGGCGGCCCAGAAAGTACCAGTCCGGCAATTAAATTTGATTCCTTTTGGACTAATTGAATAGCAACTGGCAATAAAGCGCCTTGCACTACAACAATAACAGGTTTTTGGACTACTGTTTGTAAAAAGGACTGCAACTGTTCTGCCCAATCACTAGGAGTGTAAGCTATACGGGGCATATCACTTTCACCACATCCTAGTAAATCAGGGTTATAAATTGAATTACGCTGACCTGTACTATACCACTCGCGACAAAATCGTTGCCAAAATCGCCGCGACAATCCCACGCCAATCGGATGAATTAATAGTAAAGGAATGCCCTCAGATGTTGTATTAATTGGTTGATGTACTTCGTAGGCACAACGATAATTCTGCCAACTGTAAAACTGGCTAGGAGATGCTGTCAAATTAGTTGTGTTAGCTACAGCAGATGGTTGCATAATTCCTAGTTTTTAATACCTACTAAAAAATCATCTGTGGATGAATCAATTCGTATCCAGCTTCTTTGAGCTTTTCATTCGACACCCAAGCATTATAGGGACGAGTACTCTTGATAGATGTATCCCATTCTACTTTGGGTAAATTATGTTTTTCAAATAAGCTATCTAGCAAGTCTCGACTGGTGAGATGTGCATCATCTACCAGATTGTAAATTCCTTGCAAACGACGGTGACGGGCAAATTCTATCGCACTAACAATATCATCTAGATGAACCCAATTTGTGATATCCTCACCATTGCCCGGACGGGTTGTACCAGAATAGCTACCAAATATTTTCAACAGTTCTCTACCAGTTCCATAGATTCCTCCTAAGCGGAATATACAAACACGGAGATTTTCGCTAGATGCCGATAGCAACACCTCTTCTGTTTTGCAGAGGATTTGGGCATTTAAATTAGCGGGTGCAAGCGGTGTTTCTTCATCTACCCATACACCATTCCTGTCACCATATACGGCATAACTACCTGTGTATATTAACTGTTTTACACTCTTAATCTGCTGTAAGCACGAAACTAAAGTTTGGGCAGTTTGTAGATAAGTTTTTTCATAAACTTCCCTATTTTTTGCCCCAACACTTAAAAGTACAACATCTTGATTGTGCAAAACTGATTTTAGACCATCTATGTCATTACCACTGGTAACTACAACTCTTTGAGATACTGATTGTAGGGCGGGGACACGCTCAGGAGAAGTTGTGGTTACACTAACAGCAAAATTCATATCTTGCTGCCAATATTGAGCAACTTTATAACCAACATAACCACAACCAATGATTGCAACGTTCATGACAAATTAGACACAAATAAATTAAACTACTCATTGAGCCGATTTTCTCAATTAACTGTCTGGAAGTAAATAATTTTAACAGTCCAGAGCTAACAGTCAATAGTACAAAAATTTTGATTTAGTGACAAATGACAAATGACAAATGACTATTTCGCTAATTCTTTCTCAATTATGGCAATTATTTCTGGTGAATTTGGCTGGACACTACTATTAAATCGAGCTACCACTTCACCTTGCTTATTAACTAAAAATTTTTCAAAGTTCCAAGCAACAGCTCCCGTTGGCTCAACAGCTTTAGTAAGTCGCTCATAAAGTGGATGCTGCTGTGAACCTTTGGCATGAACTTTATCAAATAGTTCAAAGGTAACACCATATTTACTCGTGCAGAATTGCACAATTTCTTCATTGCTTCCTGGTTCTTGCGCACCAAAATCGTTACAAGGAAACCCTAAAATACGTAAACCTGCTTCTCCATACTTTTGGTTCAACTTTTCTAACCCCTCGTATTGAGAAGTATAACCGCAGAAGGAAGCCACATTTACAATTAAGAGTACCTTATCGGTGTAGTCGTTTAATTGCTTATCTTCACCGTTGATGGTCTGGACTGCAATATCCGAAATTGTGTTATTCATCTGAAATCTGATTGATAGGGAATATTGCCAAGTTTCCCATATTACAGGTACTCTAAACTCGGTTTCTTTAAGGAAATTAGGTTTGTTAGACTTGTTGTAACAATTCTATGTGAGTCGTGTAGTTGCAAAACCCTGTATCTTGGATAAATAGTTCGGTAAAGCTACTGTTTCAGCATAAATACGTTAAATTTACGTTGCTTTTAATACTAAGTTTTGAGTGCAGCGATGAATCGATCTAGGTTGAAACTCACAAAGAATTGACTCTTTGTATCAAAAGTTAACAACATCCTGAATTCTCCAATTTATGATTTTGGAAAATAGGTAGCTAGAAAGAATATAGTTACTTTTTTGTTGCATCATGAATTATATTTCATCACAAAAACCAAAAAACTGTATTTTATGATACAGTTTTTTGGTTTTGATAGTGAATAGAGCTAAAAATCACATTGTTAGCTTAAAAGAGCCATTTTAGGGTAGTTCTTTCTACCTGATTTTTTATTGACATTATTCGAGACAATTTTGGGCGCTTTCTCAGTCAACTTATTTCAAACATTAAAGATTAAGTGAAGAAGACTTGACTCTTTGCGAAAATAGATCGTAAATTTCTTACAAAGAACTATAAAAAATATTTACAGATGTGCCAATAATTTTTTAAACTCCTACTAAGGTTATTTGAGTTTCTGGTTTTTCAACAAGTTGTCTAAAGGAAAAACATCAAAACCCATTGGATCTAATTTCGGACAGAATTTTTTTCTGCTTAACCTGCTTTTTACCTTTTTTAAGAATGGTTTGGAGGATGATGCTCAAATTCATGTACAAACAAAAATCGAAAACAAAAAATAGGCATTTGTCTGCAAAAAGTTACGTTATAAACTCACAATCTAACTCTAAAGTCAAGCTATTTAATTTGATTAAGCGACTTTCTCCCAGTTGGCAAGCTTGTTTACCTATCGCTTGTCTGATTGTGTTGGGTTGGGGTTATGCCGCAGTTGCCCAAACTCCAGCCGCAGCGCCAACGACAGCAGAACTCAAAATTGCTATTGACACATTGTGGGTAGCGATCGCTGCTTTTTTAGTATTCTTCATGAACGCTGGTTTTTGTATGTTAGAAACTGGCTTCTGTCGCCAGAAAAATGCTGTCAATGTTCTTTCCAAAAACTTGATTGTATTTGCTCTGTCTACCGTTGCCTTTTGGTCAATCGGTTTTGCCTTCATGTTCGGTGATGGCAATGACTTCATTGGATTGAATGGGTTTTTCTTAAAAGGAGTAGATAACAGTCCCGCCACAGCAGACGCTTATAAAGGTGTCTTCAGTGCCATTAATTGGGCTGGTGTACCTTTAGCAGCCAAGTTTTTATTCCAGCTAGTATTTGCTGGAACAGCAGCAACAATCGTTTCTGGTGCAGTCGCCGAACGGATTAAGTTTGTTAACTTCCTAATTTTTAGCCTCTTACTTGTAGGTATTGCCTATCCCATTACTGGACATTGGATTTGGGGTGGTGGTTGGCTAGCAGATAGAGGCTTTTGGGATTTTGCTGGTTCTACGGTGGTTCACTCTGTAGGTGGCTGGGCAGCTTTGATGGGAGCAGCATTTCTTGGCCCCCGTTTTGGAAAATATCAAAACAAGCAAGTTGTAGCAATGCCCGGTCACAACATGAGTATTGCTACTTTGGGCTGTTTGATTTTGTGGTTGGGCTGGTTTGGTTTCAACCCCGGTTCTGTCATGGCTGCCGATCCTGGTGCGATCGCTCATATTGCTCTAACTACTAACATGGCTGCTGCTGGCGGTGGAATTGCCGCCACCATCACAGCTTGGTTGTACTTAGGTAAACCAGACCTCTCAATGATTATCAATGGTATTTTGGCTGGTTTGGTTGGGATTACAGCATCTTGTGCTTACGTAGGTGTCGCTAGTTCTTTAGTAATTGGCTTTATTGCTGGGGTACTGGTAGTTTTCTCTGTAACATTCTTTGACAAACTTGGCATTGATGACCCAGTGGGAGCTACCTCAGTTCACTTAGTTTGTGGTATCTGGGGAACTCTAGCAGTTGGTCTATGGTCTGTTGGCCCTGGTGTTTTTACCTGGTATACACGTGGGCCAGAAAAAGGTTTATTTTCCGGTGGTGGCTTTGGACAGTTTGGCATTCAGTTGCTGGGCGTTCTCTCAGTAGCTGGCTTTACTGTTTTACTCAGTAGTATTTTTTGGTTGGCACTAAAAGCTACTTTAGGTATTAGAGTATCTAAAGAAGAGGAATTAGAAGGTTTGGATATTGGCGAACACGGTATGGAAGCCTATAGTGGATTTCTTAAAGAAGGTGATGCAACGGTATTTTCTGATGAACAAAGTTCAATTGGGAAATATTAGGGAAAATATTTCTTTAGCTCACCCTCTGGCATATTCTTAATTTGAGCTACCAATACACCATTAGTTGATTGAACTGATTTTGCAAAATTCTCTACCCAAGCGAGGGAAAGTAGGGAGTATAAAACCTCCTGCCCTCTGCCTCCTGCTTGATTGTTGAGTTTCGACTAAGCTCAACTGCCGCGTAGTCGAAACACTGCCTCCTGTCCTCTGCCTGCTTCAATAATTTAGCGATCGCATTTTACCTTGTAAAAATTTTATGCTTAAAGGCTTAAGAGTTAGTCTGCTGCTATTGGCAGTTATGGGAAATTTGGCATGGTCATTTAGTGCCAAAGCAAATTTTAACGGCAAACTCACCGTGGAAATTGATGGCTTGAAGAATGAACAAGGACAAGTATGTGCCAGTATATTTGCTAGCAGTGAAGGATTTCCTAGCGATGGCGATCGCGGCTTACAAAAGCAGTGTACCAAGATTACTGAAAATCCTTTACCACTTACCTTTAATAACTTGAAAGCAGGTAGTTATGCCGTTGCTGTCTTCCACGATCAAAATAATGACCGCACTCTCAATACCAATCTTTTTGGTATACCAAGGGAAGGTTTTGGATTTTCCAGCAACCCAGAAATTCGCACAAGAGCGCCTAAATTTAACGAAGCAGCATTTTTAGTGGCAGGGCCAGATACTAGTATCCACATCCAGTTGAAATATTTTTAAGCTGACAGCAGATTCAGCTTGGTACACTGCCAATACTTCTTGGGTTTTGGGAAAAAGGAGAAGAAAAAATCTTTAACATCATGTCCGCTTGATTGCTTATTAAATCCGAAGAACCCCACCCCGCCAAAGCTACGCCTTGTCTCCCCTCCCGAAGAGCAGGGAGGGGTTGGGGGTGGGGTGTAATGACTGTGGTTAGCATAACTAATTATGCGGATATGATATAACCCAAACCCAGTAAACTTTTCCAAAATCCAATTCTTAATTAAAAATGCACAAAGCCAGAAGTATTGGGTACACTACCAATCTCTATTGTTGTGAATCATTATCAGAATCTTCCTGTAGACTCTGTTGCTTTGGCAAGTCACGTATTTGTATTCGATTCATCTGAGTCAAAGCATATCGTGCTGTTGCTTGCACATCGGCATCTGGGTCTTCTAGCGCATGGTGCAACATCTGAGTCATTTGACCCATCATGTCATAAACGCGCGTCAGGTCACGGATCGCATTTTGCCGCACTTGTGGACTTTCATCTTGAATTGAAATTGCTAAAGCACGGTTCATTGGTTTGAGTGTGCGGATGCCAATTTCTGACAAAGCTGCCAAAATTAAGCTGCTTTCTTGAGAATCAGCATCAATTATCAGGTCAACCAGATGTTGAATTGCCCGCGAATCTCCCTGCTGACCCAAATTCCAAATAGCCTTGCGCCGCTTCGTTGGGTCAGAACTACGCAAATCTTGAATTAATTCCTCAACGATATTGAGTTTAGCAAGACGGGAAGTTTTTTCTGGTAACAGTAATTCTGTGGAAAATGTTGGTGGTGGTGGAGGTGTTTGTAGAATAGTGACAGTCTCCAGTAAAGGTGGTGTAATCGGTTCTTTGTTAGCTTCACTCAAGCTTTTAGGCTCTGATATTTCGGACTTTTGCACTTGCTTGGCCTTTTGAAACGACCTCAGCAGATAAAAAAGTGCGCCACTACATCCTAAAACTCCAATGGCCAATAGTAACCACCAGACAAAACCTCTCTCAGGTGCTTTGGGATTTGCCGAAGTCGGAGCAATAGAGGTAACTATTGAAGAGGTAACTTTTGGAGGAGTAACTATTGGAGAGGTGAAAAACTGCTTTTTCGCCTCTATTGCTGCTTGCAGTTTCTCCTGAGTCGCCGGGCCAGCAATCCCATCTAATTTTAAACCCTTTAGTTTCTGGAATTTAGCTACAGCGATTTCTGTACTGGCGTTATACTGTCCATCTACCACGCCCCTGTAGTACCCCAACTGCTTTAATTGGGTTTGTAGTCTCTGCACATCTGATTTTCGACTACCATATTTCAAAACAGCCGGACTAGCAGTAACTGTCGAACTAGCTTGTGCAAGTTCTAAAATTTCAGGCGCTAGGTTAGGTGTAGCTGCACTTGAGCGATTTGGGTAAAAACCCACGCAAGAAAAACAGGTAAATATCAGAATTGAGGAACGGCATAGCCTCATATTGCAAGTTCCAGCCTGAACGTGCTTTTTAAATCTTCGATACCACAATAGCTTCTAGACGACCAAATGTTAACTGTCATTTTTAATTGGGAATTGGGAATTGGGAAAAAAGAGTCAGAAGGCAGTGTTTCGACTACGCTCAACTGCCGCGTAGTCGAAACTCAACAACCAGGCAGAAGTTCTTTAATTTTAAATTTTAAATTTTGTTAGCGCAGCGTTAGCGAGTCTGCGTTCGCGCAGCGTCTCGTAGAGAGCGTCATTTTTAATTGATTTCTCCCTCATCCCTTACTTAATTACTAATTAAGAATTATTTTAACAAGTTAGGGTAAAATTTCTGGTTCCGATTCTCTAACTGCTAGGCTGATGGGGTTCAATTTGTTAGCAGATGCTTCTAAAACTGGTTGCTGTATATTAGCTATCTCGCCGACAGTAACTTTGTCGTTTTGTCCTCCTAAAGTATCACGTTGGTTGATGAGATAGATGCTGATTAAAGTGAGAAATACTCCTACCCACTGCAACGGACTGAGGACTTCTGAGAGGAAAAGATTGCCGAATAGTAGCGCAAAGACGGGTGTTAGGAAGGTGAGAGAACTAAGACTTGTGAGACTGCCACTAGAAGCAAAGTAGAAGAATAACCCATAAGCGATCGCGCTGCCAAATACGGTAGCATAACCTAAGGCCATGAAATCAGATCCTCCCAGATTCTCCCACTGCTGAGATTCAACAACTGATGAAATTCCCCATAGCGGCAATCCGCCCAAAATCATGTGCCATCCTGTAGCGCTTACAGGGTCAGCATGTCGGCACACAAATCGAATCAACACTGTTCCCACTGCCATTGATAGTGCTGCTAACAGCATTAACCACTCGCCACTAGCAAATAAATCTTGCCAGTTGCCGATTGTCATATTTGCGCCTGAGTCGAGAAAATGTAAAATCCACTCATCAGGTAAGCCAATTAAAGTAATGCCTGTGACTCCCAAGCCTAGCCCCAGCCATCCCCAAAAACCAATCTGTTCTTGGAATAGCCACAACGACAGCAAGGCAACAGCCAAGGGTTGCGAGTCAATCATCACAGACCCCAACCCTGCACTAGTTCTGACTAATCCCTCCGCCAAAAAACCTTGAAACAGCGTCCCATCTACTAGGGCAAATAAGGCAATCCACAGCCATGCAGCCCAACCCTTCGGCTGGGGTTTACCCATGAATGCTGCTGCAATCAGAATTAACATCCCTGCTGGTATCAGACGCACACCTGCCATGAATAGCGGTGTGGTATGGGGTATCACTCCTTTCATGGCTACCATTGCCGTCCCCCATAGGAAAAAGGGGGCGATTAACAAGAGGGGGGCGAAGGGAAGTCGAGATGCACTGAGTTTCAGTTGCATGGGTTTGCTGATGCCTTTGTTTAACAAGCGCAAAAATTGCTTTACCCAATTTTACCGAATTATGTAGTTTTGCGATCGCCTTTGCTGGGTGTTTTGCACCATCGCCTAGCGTTTTGGAGACGGTAAAACTCTCCAGCCTGAGCCTACGCAAGGCGGAAGTCAAAAGTCAAAAGAATTATATTCTGAGCTTTTTGCGCCGTTTGAAATGGTGAACCAGCGCTGCGGGAGGGTTTCCCTCCGCAGGCGACTGGTGTTAGCGTAGCGTTAGCGACGCAGGAGCGTCACCCGAAGGGTATGTTTATTTACGCCATGCTGTAGTAGTGCGATCGCTTGTACCAGAAATACGCTGTAAATCGTTTTTTAGCTTAATTGACTGCGAAACTTACTAACACTAATAGTTAATAAAACAACAGCAAAAGCGACTAAAGCCAAAACATTCATCCACAGTACATCTAAGCCAACACCTTTGAGCAAAATACCTCGAACGATCGCAATGTAATGGCGCAGGGGATTGAGTAGGGATAAAAGTTGAAACAAAGGTGGCATGGCTTCAATGGGTGCGATCGCTCCAGAAGTTTGTACCATTGGTAAATTAATAAAGAAAGCTGTCAAAACTACCTGTTGTTGCGAACTATTCACAGTAGCTAACAAAATACCCAAGCTAATCCCGACAAATACATACATACTTGATAGAGCCAAAAATAGCAGAAAACTACCTCGAAATGGTACATGAAATATTACTGTTGCTAAAGTGATAGCTAATAAAACATCTCCCATTAATAAAAATGCTAAAGGGACGATTTTTGATAGTAATATTTGCCAGTTAGCAGCCGGAGTCATTAATAATTGTTCTAAAGTTCCGGTATCTTTTTCCCGAACAACTGTAATTGCTGATACTAATGTGCCAATTAAGGTTAAAACTAAACCCATAACTCCTGGGACAAAAAACCAACTACTTGTCAGTCCAGGATTGTAAAGGAATACAACTTCAGGTGAAACTGGGGGACTTGCTTGACCTTGGGCTAATTGCAGATTATATTGCTGGATGATTTGATTCATATAATTTCCGGCAATTCCGGCTGTATTCGCATTTACTGCATCAATAAATACTTGAATTTCTGCTGATTTTTGTGCCAGTTGACGCGAAAAATTAGGAGGAATTACTACCCCGACATCTAGCTTTCCTTCTTCTACCTGACGACTCAATGCTTTTTCACTGCTTGGTACAGATTCTAAGGTGAAAATTCGATTTGATGTCATGGCTGAAACTAATTCTCGACTAGCGCTGACGTTGGCATAGTCAATGATACCTAATCGTAAGTTATGAACGTCGGGATTGAGGATAAAACCATACAACAATAATTGGACTGTTGGCGGGACAACTAATAAAACAATTAATTGCTTATTGCGGAGAATTTGATTAATCTCTTTCCGCACTAATGCCCAAAATGAACTATCAAATAATCGCTGAATAAGTTTCATAAAGTTACTTTTTCTCAAACTACATAAAATACAGGAAGATTAATTTGGTAATTGCATTCGGCTTAAAACTCGGCGTGATACGTTGAAAAACACTAATCCCAAAGCTGCAAGCATGAGCAAATCAAACCAAACTCCGCCAAATCCCGTACCACGCACGAAGGCATCACGAGTGATATCGATGTAATAACGCGCCGGAATTATGTTAGGTAGTAGTGATAAAGGGAAAGGAATATTGTTGAGGGGATAAATAAAACCTGATAGTAATAATGATGTGATAAAACCTACGAGGGAAACGCCTTGTACAGCAGCATTTTGGTTACTACTACGGACTCCTAAAAGTAATCCAAAAAAAACGCTATCTGTCAGAAATAATAAAGTGCCAACTACTAATGTTATGGGGTTGCTAACTATACCGACTTGGAAAATAATTGAGCCTAATACCATAACTACTAATGTTTCAAGGATGGCAATTAATAGATATGCTAATCCTTTACCAAGTAAAAGTTCAGTGCCACTAATACTAGAAGCGTAGACTTGTAAAATTGTCCCTTTTTCCTTTTCCCGTACCATTGCGATCGCAGAGAGCAATGAAGGAAAAATCCACAGTATAACTCCGTAAGTTCCTGGCACAATATACAGCGATTCTAATCTCCCAGGATTAAACCATAGACGCGTTCGTGCTGTAATACTATTAGTAGCAGGTAGCAGTCCATGCTCTTGCATAAAAAAGTTTGTCACTCTTTGAATGTTATTTCTAATTACACGAGCATTATTAACATCAGTGGCATCGATCAATACTTGCACATTTGTACTTCTATCTGCTTGAATATCACGGCTAAATTCCGGCGGAATAATTACTGCGACTTTAGCAATTCCTTTATCTATAGCATCGCGTGTAGGATTGCCACCAGACCATTGTTTTGGCACAAATTGATTGGTGGCATACAATCTTTCAATATAGCTATTACTTAGGTTTGTGCGGTTAAAATCTTGCACAATTAAAGGAATATCTTTACTCTCTAATCTAATAGCAAATCCAAAAACTATTAAGGTAATGAATGGTAATAAAAATGCTAGTGCCAACGTCAGGCGATCGCGGCGAAATTGAGCTATTTCTTTTACACATTGAGCAAGAATTCGTTTCATATAGTTTCATATATATTAAATATTACTTTGGCTAAAATCATAGTGTTTTTAAACGCCAAGAAGTTTGAAGTATAATTTTATTACAGAGTTTTTCTATTTTGGCGATCGCTGTACTATACCAATAAAGGCATCTTCTAATGAAAAAGGAATCGGACGTAAAGAATTGATGGTAATTTGATTAGCTTTTAAAAGTTGAGTAAGTTGATTTATTTCCTGTTCGGGACGATCGAGAACAACGTGTAAACTATCAGCGAAAATCGAGACGCGCCAAGACTCAAAGTGTTGTTTTAGTATTTTAGAAGCTACTTGGTTTTGATTAACAATAATTTCTATTAGTTGTCCCGGTTGTGAGGCTTTGACAGAACTGGGTGAACCTTCGGCGACGGTTTCTCCTGCAACCATAAAACTCATCCGGTTGCACTGTTCAGCTTCTTCTAGATAGTGCGTTGTCACTAAAATGGCTGTACCGTTGCGGGCGAAGTCATTAATCAGCTTCCAAAACTGGCGACGCGCCAACGGATCTACTCCCGATGTTGGTTCGTCTAAAAATAAAATATCTGGTTCGTGCATCACGCAAGCACCGAAAGCAACTCGCTGTTTCCAACCACCTGGTAGCTGTCCTGTAATCATATTTGCTTGTCCTTCTAAGCCACAGGTAGCAATTACCCAATCAATTTTTTCCCGTCGAAGTTTGCGAGGTACGCCATAAACTCCGCTATAAAATTCAAGATTTTGCAAAATAGTTAAATCGTCGTAAAGAGTGAATTTTTGACTCATGTAACCAATGCGTCGCCGTAAGTCTGCACTACGCAGATTTCCTGTCTCACCACCCAAAGAAATTTCACCACCGCTTGCTTCTAGTAATCCACACAGCATCTTAATGGTGGTAGTTTTGCCAGCACCATTAGCACCTAACAAGCCAAAGATTTCCCCATAACGAACTTCGACGTTGACATCTTTAACGGCTTGGAACTTGCCAAAAACCCGGCTGAGATTGCGAGCATATATCGCCAGTGAAGACGCAAATAAAGCATTTGTCTCCTTGTCCCCTTGTCCCCTTGTCCCCTTGTCCCCTTGTCCCCTCTTCCGATAACGGGGAAACGGAAAAAATTGCGGCGCGGAACCTTGTTGTCGCAGACGCGTGACAAAAACGTTTTCTAATGTGGGTTCGCCATGTTCGATACTGGGAGAAGGTAAGTGATGTTGTTGCAGTAGTTCGCGGACTTGGGTTTCGCCAGAATTTATATTTTCAACGAGGACATCCAAGCGATCGCCAAAAGTTTGCACATCTACTATATTTGTCTGAGTAGCCTGGGAGAGTATTTCTTCTGTAGCTTCCAGGTTGGCTGTTCGCACTTCTAAGCGATGCAAGCCTAAGTTAGCCCGTAACTCTTTGGGTGTACCAATTTCATGAATTTGCCCACTGTACATCAAAGCCACGCGGTGACAGCGTTCAGCTTCGTCTAAATATGGTGTCGCAACTACAATTGTCATCCCCTCGGCTGATAATTCCCCCAGCACATCCCAAAACTCCCGCCGGGAAACTGGATCGACACCCGTGGTAGGTTCATCTAGTAACAATACTTCTGGTTGCGAAACCAAAGCACAACACAGCGCCAGTTTTTGTTTCATTCCACCAGAAAGTTGTCCCACTAAGCGATCGCCAAATCGCTCTAAATTCATTAATTTTAAATATTTATTGCGGCGTTCCTTTAATAAATCATCTGCTACTTGCCGCAACCCTGCTGCATAACGCAAGTTTTCATCAATACTCAAATCCAAATACAGCGAAAACTGTTGAGTAAGATAACCTGTAATTAATCGGGCATCTCGTGCAGGTTGATTAAATATTTGCACCTCCCCCGCCGTTGCTTCCATCACACCGCCCAAAATGTGAAATGTACTAGTTTTCCCCGCACCATCAGGGCCAATTAGTCCAAACATTTCACCTTTATTGACACTCAAATCAATTCCTCGCACAGCAGCTAAGTTTCCATAGTGCTTGTGCAAACCGCGAACTTCAATTGCTGTAGTTGGCAGATTAGATGATGAGGGTAAATTTCGAGAGAAAGTAGTAATTTGCTGTTTCATTCCCTTCTACCTCCTGCCACCGCTTGCGGACTCGCTACCACTGCGCTATCCTGCCCCCCCTGCTCCCCTGCTCCCCTGCTCCCCTGCTCCCCTGCTCCCCTGCCCCCTGCCCCCTGCCCCCTGCCTCCTGCCTTCAAACTAATTTCGGCATCTGCTGGCATCCCCATTTTGGCGCAGGGTAAATCTGATTCCCTATAAGGTTTTTCGGGGTTAAAGCAACTATCAGGGTTTTGAACTTTGATCCGAATTCCTACTACTTGCCTGACTCGATCTTTTTGAAAGTAAATATTTTCTGGTGTAAATGAAGCTTGCGGATCGATGGCAATTACTTTACCCTCTAATGGTTTCTTTGGTGCAGAATCAATGAAAATTTTTGTTGTTTGTCCTAAACGCACTCTGCCAATATCGCCTTCGGGAATAAAACCTCTAAAATATACTGTTTTCGGGTCAACAATTGTCAAAATATTAGTCTGACTGCTAACTATTGCACCTGGTTCGACATTACGGGCTGTCACTACTCCATCTAAAGGACTAACTACATTTAAATCTTTTTTGGAGTCTGCAATCTGGGTGAGGATTTGCTGATTTGATGCTTGGGCATCTTTCACTTTGGCACGGGCAGAGTTGACTTTTGCCTGTGCAGATTTAAGTTCAGCATAACTTTGCTGCTGCTTTCTGATTAATGCTGTTAACTGGGCGTTGCGAATATCAGGATTGAAACCTGTAGTTTTAACTTGAGTTAACGCTCCTGATGTAGCTTGTAATTGCTGGCGTTCGGCATTAACTGCTGCAACTCGTGCTTCTAGGGTTGCGATCGCAGTATCTAAAGTAGTTTGGGCTTGATCGAATTGTTGTTGATTGACTGCCCCTTCTTTTACCAATTGGGCATAGCGATCGCGGTTGATTTTTGCTAAATTAACTTCTGCTGCTGCCTGTTTAACTTGCGCCTGTGCTTGTACTAATGTGGCTCTGGCTGCTGCGACATTTGCTTTTGCCTGCTCAATTCTTCCTTGGGTATCCCCTTGAGACTGCCGTAAATTCAGTTTGGCTTCGTTAATTTGGCTGTTAATTTCTTGAATTTCTCTGGTGACTCGCTCTACATCTGAAACTGCTTGCTGTTCATCATATCTCGCAGATGTCACTCTCGCTTGACTACCAAGTAGTTGTTGTTGCAGCAATCGATCGTCTGTGTCGTCTAATTTAATTAACTCTTGCCCCTTTTTAACTGCTGCCCCTTCCCGCACGCCAATTGTCTCAATTCTTCCAGAACGCTTGATCCCGATCTCGGTTTCATAACCCTCAATCCGTCCACTAACTTGCAGTACATTTGGTGATACTTGCGGTTGAGAGCGCCACACCGCGTAGCCAATACCACCAGCCACCAGCAGCACCCCAATCGTTAAAAGGATCGGTTTCTTGCGGTTTTGCTGCTTCGATACTGCATCTTTGAAATTTTCCGGGGATGTTGGGATAGTCTGAGTCATGATATCACCCTGGATTGTGAAAAATATTTTGTAAATTGAAAATTCTGAATTCTGTGTCATATACTAGACTGTCTAGTATGATAAGACAAGACATAAGTCAAAAAGTTTACTTTTCATGTTTATAAACCCTACTTTTCAACTAGAAAATACTTTACCTGCGATCGCTCCCAAGCAGGAGCAAATCTTGCAAGGAGCTATACAGGTATTTTTGAAGGAGGGTTACGCTAGAACAAGTATGGATCGTGTTAGTGCGGCGGCTAGAGTATCTAAGCAAACAATATACAGTCACTTTCAAGATAAAGAAGGGCTGTTTAAAGCGTTGATAGAACGGTTGACCCTCGCTTGTTTTCAAAGTATTTTTTGCACAGAAAATTTACATGGCGAACCAGCGATTTTTTTGCGTCAAATTGCTAAAATTTATTTAACCGAAGTCGCTGATAATCCCGATTATTTGGCATTATTGCGTTTGATTATCACCGAGTCACAAAACTTTCCAGAACTAGCCAAACTTTATACTCAAACCGTTGTGCTACGCGGTCGGCAAATGCTGAGTCAGTATTTCGGATCTCATCCAGAATTAGGAATCACCGACCCAGAAGCAATGGCTCAGATTTTTTTTGGTTCTTTGGTATCCTACGTTATTTTACAAGAAATGTTGTATGGAAAAGAACTTACATCTTTATCACGCGATCGCTTGCTAGATAGCTTAATCAATGCAGTCATGAGCCAGTCCCTAAATATGGTTACTCAGGGATAATGGGTGTATTTGTTTGAGATTATCAAGTGGAATCACAGGTAAAATATTATGCTTAGTCAATTACCGAATTGCATTATTAGCCCTTCGTGGTGGCAACTGATCGGATGGATTGCCGATCCGATTGGATTTCAGCAAAAGTATAGTCAAGAGTATGGAGACATTTTTTCCATGCAACTGAGTGGACTCGGTTCTTATGTAATTATTAGCCGTCCCCAAGCCATTCAAGAAATTTTCAGTCAAGATTCTAAATTTGATATTGGTCGTGGTAATAAAATTGCAGAACCTTTGATTGGGCGAAATTCTCTCATGTTAATAGATGGTGCCCGCCATCGACGAGAACGAAAATTATTAATGCCCCCTTTTCATGGAGAAAGGCTACAGACTTATGCTCAACAAATCTGCTTAATTACCGAGCAAATCGCCAGTCAATGGCAAATCGGTCAACCTTTTGTGGCTCGTTCTGCCATGCAGAAAGTTAGTCTACAAGTAATTTTACAAATTGTCTTTGGTTTAAGTGAAGGGAAACGCTATCAACTAATTTTACCTCTACTTACTAGTTGGTTGGATATGACTGATTCTCCTTTGCGCTCCAGTATGCTATTTTTCCGATTCTTACAACAAGATTGGGGAAAATGGACTCCTTGGGGGCAGATGAAAAGTAGACAAAGCCATATTTATCAGCTACTTCAAGCAGAAATTGAAGAGAAAAGAACAAAGAACAATAATCACCAGGGTGATGTTCTGAGCTTGATGATGGCAGCGCGGGATGAAAATGGGCAAGCAATGACCGACGATGAATTAAAAGATGAATTGCTGACAATTTTATTTGCTGGACATGAAACTACTGCAACAACGCTAGCGTGGGCTTTCTATCAAATTCATCAAAATCCAGATGTTCTCTTAAAATTGCAGCAGGAACTTGACAGCTTGGGAGAAAATCCAAACCCGATGGAAATTGCCCAACTTCCTTACTTAAGCGCAGTTTGCCAAGAAACCCTGCGGATGTATCCAGTCCTTCCAGGGCTTTTCCCACGCATTACCAAATCATCCATAAATATTGCCGGATATCAGTTTCCTCCTGATACAACTTTAATGCCAAGTATCTACCTCTTGCATTACCGGGAAGACTTATATCCTAATCCTCAACAATTTAATCCCGAACGTTTTTTAGAACGCCAGTATTCCCCTTGGGAGTTTATTCCTTTTGGTGGTGGAATTCGGCGCTGTTTAGGATATGCCTTGGCTCAGTTAGAAATTAAATTAGTCCTTGCAACAGTTTTATCCAATTATCAACTTACCTTAGTAGAAAATAAACCTATTAAACTGCAACGACGTGGATTTACCCTTGCTCCTAATGGTGGAGTTCGGATGATGGCTATTAAAAAACGATAAACTTGTTTGGGAGGAACTTGGGGTGCGAGTAGGATAAGAAAATAAAATCAAAAAAATTGGCAAAATTCAAATCACACTTCAATTAATTGGTACAGGTTTCTCCGTGGCTCACGCTTGGATTAAAAGCGGCTCATCAAATCCAAGGGCGTAACTTTCTGTACGGATGCTTACTTCACCCCGGATACAGAAGAAGGCCGCCCTAGAAATGCCTGTTTGCTCTTTGCGCATGGTTAGGTCTTTGTGGTGGACGATGGAAGTGGACAGACTTCCATAGCTTGAATCAAGCCGTGTTCAAAGGTGAATCGATGGCCCACGTGTTCATCGGCAAGAACTGCGTAAGCCTTGTCACGCACGACCTGATGCACATCGACCAAAATGCGCCCGCCCTCCTCCAAGTAAAAGGAAACCGGCTCGACGTGCGGATCGATCTCGCTCCATTGCTCCGTCCAGTAAGCGCGAACTTCTTCAGGCCCATGAACAAAACCGCCTTTAAACGCTCTCGGCCAAACCACGTCCGGAGTCATGAGGGCAAGGGCAGCGTCAATGTCTCGCGCGTTGAAAGCTGCGTAAACCGCACGGAGCAGTTCGATTTCTGGTGCTCTTTGATCTGACATAAGAGGTATGGTGAACCAGATGCAGTAAGGACTAATAATTTATTGTACAGAGTTTAGCTGAAGCTTTTTTTATCGACACTATCATGCCTGATGTCAGGTTTATTTAGAGGATTTCCCGTTTTTAATTCTTCTGTTGTAAAGAAAATTGTTTTATATATAGTCTCCACCTTTGTATCTTTGAAGCAGTAGGTGTTCGATATCGATACGGCTAAGGCTCTCATCTAATGTCTGGTTGAAGACTTATTATTTAAAGGGCAGCTCTTGCTGGGGGAAAGAGATTTTTGGGATTTTTGCACAGATACGGTAATCATAAGTGATTAGCCGGACATGATATCACTTTCACTTTTGAGGGTTTGTAGTAAGCACTTTAGTGCTTAGAAAATAAGGACTAAAGTCTTTACTACAAACTTGCTTACCTATCAATTTAAACTTGACAAACTACCTGAAAATCATTCTTTTTGACTATTATTTGTGTAAGTCCTGTTCACTTTTTGCTGTCCGGCTGAAGACTCGATAGTATAGTGACGTACTCGTTTCCTTTAAGGGAAACAGCAGATAGGTGAGAGGATTTATTGCCACAATAATATTTCGGAAGTCACGCCGTGCCAAAAATAAGATCGCACGAGCGACTTGCTGTGCAGACATCACTCCATAAGGATTTAGTTGACTCTTAAACGGGCCAAGAATTAACTTGCGAATTACACAATCCCCATCCAAACGCTTGAGCGTAACAATATCTCCTAGCGCTCTTTTGCTGAGTTCATAAAGCGGACTCAGTGCTGGAGAAACCTCAGCCTCAGAAGTGTTTACCCAAATTTCCTTGGTTGCTTTTGCTTGTGGCCCTGTTACAGTTGTCAAAAATATATCTATCAACCGCAATGCTGAAAAGGTATTCACTTCATAAGAGGAATTGATAGCCTCCGATGTGCGGCTGGCGTAGACATTGACTCCATGATTGATAATTAAAATATCTACTTTCTCTAAACTATCCTTCAGATTGGCTTCATTGCCCAACTGCCAGGAAACTACCTTTACCCCAACTTGCTCTACTAATTTTTCTGGATTAGTGGTTAATGCCACGACTTTAGCATTATTCTTGACAAGTTCAGCCACCAACGCTTGCCCCAACGCTCCTGATGCTCCAGTTAAAGCGATGGTTTTACCTTTGAGAGATAGTCCTGTACCCAAAATTTTATCAACTAAGGGAAAGACGCCACTGTAGTAGGCGTTAACATCATCAAAATGATGTCGCCAATGGTAAGACCGATTCACCCACCAAATGGATGGAATTGTCTCTAAAGGGCCGGGTAGGTGGTTGTAATCTGTATCAATTTTTCCTAGAAAATATCGCACAGACGCACCATACAAAAAGGTACAAGCGTAAGCTACTCCTAGCCATAACCCCATTTGCTTACCAATTAAGGCAATGACTATCAATACCAGCAGCAGTAGACTCGACTCTAAAATGTCGTGATAAAGCTGCGATTCTTGATAAACTTTCAGAGAAACTATCGATAAATCGCGGCGATAAGCCATGTGGTGCTTGTTGTGCCATTTAGCAAGCCAATTGACTTGATGACACAAAGCATGATAGCTGTCTCTCAATATCTCAGCAAGTAAAAGTGAGAAGAGTGCCCAACTAGCAAACTGTAAGCTGACATTTAGCCAAACCCAATTAATTTGTAAGCTTGTCTCAATTCCTATCAAGTTTTCAGCTAGCATTTTTATCATGTTTGTCTATACTCGTTTTTGTTAATCATTCTTCACGGAATAAAAGAATTAACGTAATACCAATACTTTCAGCGTTTATGCTGTAAAAAATGCTCACCTAATGCTCAAACTACGGTTTTTAAGTACAAAATACCCTTTTTAAGTAGTTTTTAGTACACAGTAGCAATGTTCAAACAATGCTCAAGTCTAGGGAACTTTATTGTGTTCATAACCTGTAAGTAATAACATCTATTTAATCGTTTTCCATCTAAATATACAGCTTGTATTAAACAGGAGTTCCAATAATAGTGGATAACAAAGTAAAATTGATTGCAGATTTTTTAACACTTAGTTGCCACGGATTACCCTGCGTGGTAGATGCACGTCCACATATCGGTGATAGCTGGATAGTAAGAGCTACGGATAAAAAGATTACTAGTAAAGGTGTGATGACAGTTAAATGGCAGATGGTAGCACCGCAAGGCAAGCGGGAGGCGAAGCGGATAGCAGAGAAAATATTGGGTGTTTACATAGATTTCGGGCGCTTCCTCGTGACAGACGATGACTATTCAAGAGTGATAGAGGAATGCATTAAGACTCACGATGTACAAGGGTTACGTATAATAACAGCACTGCGTCAAGGGGATGACAAAGCAGAATTCAAGAAAAAGATAGAGAAGATTATTAAGGATAATGGACTAAACAAGCCACACGAAAATGCAATAAGGGTAATTAAAAAGGGAATTATGAGATAAGCATAGAAAGAGGGAGTTTATACCATTCTGCGAGAGTGCTATGTATAGGTAGCATTCTTGCAGAAGGGTATCTATTGCCTATTATCTTAAGAAGTAATTCGGAATACGCTGCATAATCTTTATTGGCATTCGACACGGTACACGACAGAAGTATTCGTGGTAGCGCAAGGTAATACCCTTGGTGTGAAAGTGACATATTTTTGTGTCAGTTGAATATGTCACTTTTTATGACATCAAAACATGACACTTCTGACGATACATACACAAGGATTGAATGACCAATGAGTAATTTATCTATTTTTAGTTTTGAGTCACACGAGATACGTTTTGTGGGCACTGCGGATGAGCCGTGGTGGGTAGCTAGTGATTTATGCTCGGTACTTGATATCGTGAACGTTAGACAAAATCTCGCTAAACTTGATGAAGACGAAAAGGGTGTATGTACTATATACACCAAAGGTGGCGAACAGCAAGTTGCAACTGTTAACGAGTCAGGATTATATCTACTCATTCTTAATAGTCGTAAACCACAAGCGAAGCGTTTTCGTAAGTGGCTGACATCAGAAGTCATTCCATCCATTCGCAAAACTGGTACTTATGGCGCCAGCAGTCAAAAACACTTACCTGTTGTCAATAATAGACTCTCGGAATTGAAAGCCAGCGAAGCAGTAGCACGACACGATATTAAGGTACTTGAAAATGAGCTAGCCAATAAGAAGCGTGAACTGCAAAATATTCAACAGGAGTTATTCACTGAAGCTAAGGCTGTACTTGACGCTAACGCCGAACTAGCAAAGCAAGTACTTGATGCCAAGGAAATAATAGAACGCGCTAAACAGGCTAACAAGTACCTTAGTGTGTGAGATGACATATTTTTATGTCACTAAAAATGTCATTAAAAAATGTCACTCAGGGGTAATAGGGTCTAACCAGTATTAACAAGATATCCGCAAACATGAATTTCTCCAGTCGTAGTATACGTTACAGCTTATTCGCTTTATTTATATCACAAAAACATTGACGTTACAGAAGTTACTGTGATAGAAATAAGGGAAGGCAGAAGCAGCAAGGGATTCAGAGATTCATCGACTCCATAGCGCTGTTAATGCCTAGTACACCTAATCAGGAAGCATATCGTGTCATTACATCCTAATTACGAACTGGAAACCATCCAGTCTGATGCATTTGAGTTGGTCGCTGAAGCGCGATCGCTGGCATGGCATATTTTTGGATTAACAGGTGAGGTAACACCTCAAACAATGATTGAGCAGTTCTCTGAATTAGACAAAGCCTATCAATCACTGAAAAGTCAGATTGATGTTGTTCGCAACAGCCTAGACAATGGTCACGACCCTGACCGTCATTTGTTCAACTACTGATTGATTCTCTCGTTTACGCACACAATAAAATGCGCCACCGCATGAGTTCGTACCTCATACGATGACGACTTCCATCTCACGTACAACTACTACGCAAGAGGCTAAATTATTATGACCGCTAATGAAGCTACAGTCCATCCATCAACCGTGTCTATTCCCTCTCCGGTTCACAAGCTAGGACAAGTGGTTAGATGGGTAGGCGATAGTTCAAATGATACAAGAATTTTCAAGGGAGTAATCATAGAGCAAGTCTATCGTGTTGATGCTGAGTCTAGTTACTGGCAGTACACTGCTGCTGTTGTCTCAGCTACTCAACAAGGCACTCCAATATATGATTACTTTGGCGAGTATTTTTATGACCTGAAACCAGAGTCTATCTTCAATGAAGCGTTACTCACGAAGTAATTAACTGAATTTTCCCAACAATCTATAAGTTGAAAAAACAATATATTCCACTGGTTAGCGCTAGTGGAATATATAGCAAATTCTAAAAGTAATGAGGTCTTGATATATGCCTGTAGGTATACCAAAATCCGGTAAGCGTAATTCCGGCGGTGGTAGAAAAAAGAAATACAACAGTGAACTAGTACAGAAGTGGGTTCCTACCTCTATCGCTGACAAATTAGATGATATCTACCAACTCTTGATTGATTTAGAAAAAGAGGTGGATACATGGGAAAAGACTTGTGAGGAAAAGAGTACTTCACCACGTTATGAACAAGCACGTAAGCTAGTTTCAACGCTTAGATTACTTCTAAATAGACTAGGGGTTGATGCTAGCAGTATTTATGCACAAGACAACGAAAATGATAAACAGGAGGATAAATTATAGGTTAATCAATATCCTTGGTTAGGTCTTTTTCTAGCCTAATACCCTATGCTTCCAAAGTGTCATTGAAAGTGACATATTTTTATGACATTTTTTTATGTCACTACGAGTGACACTTCACAGATATAGGGTACTGAAGGGTATTACCCATGATTGGGAATACTAAAGTGAACGCTAATGGCTAGGAGCTATTCACAAAAAAACGGTCTCAGTACGTCGTTAAACTGCTTGTCTAATATCACATAGGGAGAACAGAGTATGAACGCAAGAACAATATATTTCTTGATGCCCTTTACCTGGGAAGGGCACGAACTTGTGGTAGTAACCGAACTACCAAGGAAAACAGGATATAAGTGTATGACTTTAGACGGTGTTTTTGTTTATTGCAGCGAACATGAAATCCTTGAAGGTTCTCGATAACAATTGCAAAAAAAAAACAAAGGTGTTACCAAAACGGTAACACCTGAAGGATTGTAGCCTCAGTGAGTCTTGTAAATAATTGATTTCGTTCAGTCTGTTAACTCAAACTTCCCTTTGGTAGCTCGTAACTACCAAAGGGAAATCAAAACAAAAAAGTCTAACAATTAACACCATGATAATATTATTACCCACCAATACTAACAGCTTTCTAGGCTCTAGTAGCACCAATGGATTACCTGCGGCTTGTGACTATGCATCAATGTACTGTAACGATACTGCTTACGATGCTGAGGTAAGCAAGGAACGCGAGGAAAGGTGTGTTGTGAAGGATTTTAGTGGTATTACTCCAACTACCACAAAAAGCGTTTGTGGTAAAAATCTTGCACTAAGAAACAAAGCACTTCTAGCATTCCGAGATAAGTGTTATCCTTCCTTTTCACTGGATAAAATCGCTTTGTCCTATAAGCCAAAGGACATCAGAGATTACATTACTTTACGCGTTCACCCATTCAATAATGCTTGTCACCGTGACCTAAGTGTGCGTGGCGGAAGTAAAGGCTTCTGGGAAGCGGTAATCAAATGGTGTAGCGATCGCTAGGGGAATCTAGATCAGATTAATGTCCCCTTGGTTGACCGCAATCATTGAGGGGACACTTCGTTAGGGTTGTGTGAATCTGTGGGCAGTTCAAGACAGTGACCTATTTGGTCGATGTCAGTTGCGTTAAAGGCTTAACGTTATGCCAAGCTTTTTTTCGGTTATTATCAGTGACCACTAATTGTATTAATGGTTGTATAGTCGTGTCACCCGTATGATGGCTCAAACCTGGAGTAATACAAGTTAAACCTGCCATAGTACAAAGACCTGTATTCCATATCTCGTTTATCCTCCACTGAGCAGCACCTGTTACACCATATTCACTCTGGATAGTGACGTTATAATTCTGACGATATAGATGTCTAATATTGTTTTGAACAGCTTCTAACCAATGCACATCGCAAGTGTCACCAGTAAGCACCCACTTGTTATCTATTAGTCTGAATACACCTCTGAAGGGGAAGTATTTTGTAATGTTTAGCTTTGAGTCATAGAAGGATGTACACATTACTGGGCAAAGACTTTGTGCGAAGTGACCATCTTTAGTTTTTCTGACCTCTACCATCCTCCAGTTACTATTTGAATCCTGGAACTCGCCTTTAATGGTAGTAATCAAGGTATCGTCTGAAGAGTAATCAAACAAACATTTACTTTGTGTTGACTCATTAGAACTAGACTGATTACCTACTAATCTTTCATACTCGTTTTTGAGAGTATTATACTCAGCGTCTAGTCGACAATTTAAAACGCTACCGCTCTTAGCAGCGTCTTTCAAAAAAGATTGTAAAGCTGAATATTTTAAATCGTATGACATTTGATAAAACCTCTTTCTTTAGTCGAGATGTAAACAGTATTAAACCAAGTATAGAATATTTGTAAAAAAAAGCACAACAAAATACTTAACTTACACAGAGTTATTACGGTGAACACATAGCCAAGGTACTTACGACAGCAAATGCTCTCTCGTAATGCACATTATGAGAGGTGCCCAGCAGAAAAAGTTTTTCTAATACCTTAAGGTTCTAGAATAATTTTTTCTGCTAGAGCGTGTTTGTAGCGGTTCACGCGGTCAATGAAAGTGGGCATTTTCAAAACCTGCCTCATAAATCGCCATAAAGCCGTCTGATTTTGAACCTATCCCACTAATAAAATCCTTTGAACCCAGATATGGATAGTAGCAAGG
>NZ_JAVRCC020000080.1:0-25560 GCF_034530975.2 Nostoc sp. DedQUE07
GGATTAGTTATTTACGGGCTGGATACCGAGATTGTCTAATCAACGAATCGCACTAGCTTTTCCCCTTCAGTCATTTGGCTGATGGGTTTTATTTTCAAGAAATCTTCATCCTCAAAGTCAAAGTCATCATCTTCAAAGTCGTAGGGGTTAATCATTTTCAGCATCCACTAGGCGACCTGGAATCATGGTAACTCTGTATGAGGGCAAGGTAGATTTAATAAATAAGCATCTCTATAGCAATCCGATTTGATTTCTAAATTAATCGTAGGGACTAGGGACTGGAGACTGGGGACTGGGAAGAAGGAATAAAGCTGTACTGAGTTTTTTTCAAAAATCAAATATGAGTCCTATAGAATGTTATCAATATTAATCGAAAAAGCTTTGAGCGTTTATTTGATGGCTGCTTGTGAATTCAATGAGATTTGGCTTCATGGTATTACTGCTGCGATCGCCATTTACTTTGGCTTTATTGCTATACCAGAATTATTAGAACTGAGTTCCGGGGAAAACCACAATCTTAGCCAGAAATAAATAGGAGTTGTATCAAAATTAAGTAAGCGAGCTAGTCATTTAATCGTATTGACTTAATAAAGAATCGTATACCAAATTAAGTATACGATTCTTGATAAAACATAGAACTAAATTGTTTTCTACCCACGACTAGAATGCTTCAGTTGTTCAACCAAGGGATATTAGAGCTAATTACGGGCAGTGTATGCCATACAGTTGGCTTTGCTTAAAATTAAGGGGGTACGCCCGTCTTTTTTAGTTACAGCTAGGAAGGAGCAAACATTTTTGTACTAAGCTTTTTGTACTAAGCAGTTTTACCTGTTACACCAAATAGGTTTTTTGGTATAACAGGCGTATACTTACTGCAAATCTAGTTGTTTAGACTGTGATGCTACTAGCGTAATGGCAAACTTAGTTCCTGGCTTAAAGTCTGCAATAGTTGCATTATATTCCAAGGACTGGTTCGCTGGTAAGTAAGATGGCCCCCCGCAAGATACATTTAAATCCGTACCATCCTGAACTTTTAAATTAGAACAACCATAAATGACTGCTTTATTGCCTTCATTATCGATTTTGCTGATCTGAAGGCTTTTAACAACCCCAGTTACATCCGCAGGCAACTCTATAATAGCTCTTTCAACCCTCAGAGCTTGTGATAACTTCATCGTGTTAGCACTGAAGCTACATCCATCGGCATTGTTAACTATCACAGTCGGTGGTATAACATCGATTTCATTGGGGTCATTTGGATCTGGTATTATTCTTACATCACCTACGACGGTACAATCTGACTTGAAAGGCGCAGTCTGTGAATCTGCAATTGCCATTCTAGGAAAGAAAGTTGCACAAATTACGAGTAAAACAGCAAGAACTCCAAAAATCTTTTTGGAATATTTGAATCGATTCATTATTTTTCCTCCTTAAGTAAGTAGATGTTGGAAAAACCTCTAGCTAAAGGAATATTCAGTAATTTTTTGATTAAATATGCAAATATGCAATTTGATTTTCAAAATTAGATTTTTCTGCGGGTGTAGACATCGCCAAAGCACTGCAAAAGTTTTCGGATGACTGGCACGAACACTGATTTCCAGCATTGTTACATTAACTGCTAGTCTCCAACTCAGCACACGCAACACTTTCTCCTCCAGCGCTGTCAAGTAAGCACTATTCGGCTTCTAGGGCGACTCCAAAAACCTCTGTACCGACTCCTAAGCGCTCACTGGAATAAACCCGATTAATGCGATCGCCTACGTGGGCGCTTGCGCCATTGCACACGAGAGCGCATCTGCTGACATTCCGCAGACAGGTAATTGAAACCCACATAGGAAAATCGGAACTAGGGGAAAATACCACTTTTACAAGACGTGAACACCGATCTAGGCGATCGCTCCACTCTTCATACAATATCTATTGAAAGTAGAAATTATCTTTACTTGGTGTTCTGGTGGTAGCCTGCGACAAGCCCTCCGGGTTCAGCAGTCGCTCATGGGGGAAACCCCCAAGACCGCGCTGCTTCACCACTATACCTTTACGTTCCTGAAAAAGCCTATGCAACCTACTAATCCTAACCAATTTACAGAAAAAGCCTGGGAAGCGATCGCCCATACCCCGGATATTGTTAAACAATATCAACAACAGCAAATTGAAAGCGAACACCTGATGAAAGCGCTGCTAGAACAAGATGGTCTAGCAACAGGTATTTTCACAAAAGCGGGTGTTAACCTCCAAAAACTGCGCGATCGCACTGAACAATTTTTTCAACGTCAGCCGAAAGTATCTGGTAATAGTACTTCAGTATACTTAGGACGCAGCTTAGATACACTTCTAGATCGGGCAGACGGATATCGCAAAGAGTTTCAAGACGAATATATTTCAATTGAACACTTATTGTTGGCTTACGCTAAAGATGACCGCTTTGGCAAAGCTTTATTCCAAGAGTTTGGTTTAGACGAAGGCAAACTCAAAAATATTATTAAACAAGTTCGTGGGAGTCAAAAAGTGACCGATCAAAATCCAGAAGGCAAATACGAAGCACTGGAAAAATACGGGCGTGACCTTACAGAAGCCGCGCGTAAAGGTCAACTCGATCCAGTAATTGGACGAGATGATGAGATTCGTCGCACTGTGCAAATTCTTTCTCGCCGCACCAAAAATAATCCTGTGCTAATTGGCGAACCAGGTGTTGGTAAAACTGCGATCGCTGAAGGATTAGCACAACGTATTATCGCAGGTGATGTACCTCAATCCCTCAAAGACCGTAAGCTAATCGCTTTAGATATGGGTGCTTTGATTGCAGGGGCAAAATTCCGGGGTGAATTTGAAGAACGCCTGAAAGCAGTATTAAAGGAAGTTACCGAATCTGGCGGCAATATTGTTTTATTTATTGATGAAATTCACACCGTTGTCGGCGCTGGTGCAACCCAAGGCGCGATGGATGCTGGTAACTTGTTAAAACCAATGTTGGCGCGGGGCGAATTGCGTTGTATTGGGGCGACAACCCTGGATGAATACCGCAAATATATAGAAAAAGATGCCGCATTAGAAAGACGGTTTCAACAGGTTTATGTCGATCAGCCTAGTGTAGAAGATAGTATTTCGATTTTGCGCGGGTTGAGAGAACGTTATGAAAACCACCACGGGGTGAAGATTTCTGATAGTGCTTTAGTTGCCGCCGCCGTATTGTCGAGTCGATATATTAGCGATCGCTTCCTACCAGATAAGGCAATTGACTTGGTAGACGAAGCCGCCGCGAGATTAAAAATGGAGATTACCTCCAAACCAGAAGAACTCGACGAAATCGATCGCAAAATTCTGCAATTGGAAATGGAGAAGCTATCGCTGCAAAAGGAAAGCGATGCTGCTTCTCGCGAACGTCTAGGAAGACTGGAAAAAGAAATTGCCGATCTCAAAGAAGAACAAAAAACGCTGAATACTCAATGGCAGTCTGAAAAAGATATCATTGACAAAATTCAGTCTGTGAAAAAAGAGATTGAACAAGTCAATTTAGAGATTCAGCAAGCAGAACGCGACTATGACCTTAACCGCGCTGCGGAGTTGAAATACGGCACTTTAACCAGTTTGCATCGTCAATTGGAAGCAATAGAAGCTGAATTGGCAAACACTCAAAGAAGTGGTAAATCACTATTAAGAGAAGAAGTCACAGAAGGTGATATTGCTGAAATTATTTCTAAATGGACAGGAATTCCGATCAGCAAGTTAGTGGAATCTGAGAAAGAAAAACTGCTGCATTTAGAAGATGAACTGCACCGCCGCGTGGTTGGACAAGAAGAAGCAGTCACAGCTGTAGCGGATTCAATTCAGCGATCGCGCGCTGGATTAGCCGATCCTAATCGTCCTATCGCTAGCTTTATTTTCCTTGGGCCTACGGGCGTGGGTAAAACCGAGTTGGCGAAAGCGCTGGCGGCGTATATGTTCGATAGCGAAGATGCGCTGGTGCGAATCGATATGTCAGAGTACATGGAGAAACACGCCGTCTCTCGTTTAATTGGTGCGCCTCCGGGATACGTGGGTTATGAAGAAGGCGGACAACTTACAGAAGCGATTCGTCGCCGTCCTTACTCAGTGATTCTCTTCGACGAAATCGAGAAAGCACACCCCGATGTCTTTAATATCTTCTTGCAAATTCTCGATGATGGTCGCGTCACTGATGCCCAAGGTCATAAGGTGGACTTCAAGAACGCTATTATCATCATGACCAGCAACATCGGTTCGCAGTACATTCTTGATATCGCCGGAGATAACAGCCACTACGATGAAATGCGTCGTCGAGTTATGGAAGCGATGCGAAATAGCTTCCGTCCAGAGTTCCTCAACCGGATTGATGAAATTATCATCTTCCACGGTTTAGATAAGAAGGAATTGCGGCAAATTGTGCTGTTGCAAGTGGAAAGATTGCGGCAAAGATTGAGCGATCGCAAAATATCTCTCAAACTATCGGATGCTGCACTTGACTTTTTAGCAGAAGTAGGGTACGACCCAGTGTATGGGGCGCGTCCACTGAAGCGGGCGATTCAGCGAGAGTTAGAAACTCAAATTGCTAAATCCATCTTGCGCGGCGAATTCAACGACGGCAACACTATCTTTGTAGATGTGCAAAATGAAAGGTTGTCCTTTAGCCGTTTACCAGTTGAAGTCTTTACCGGATAATTACACCTGATAAATCACACACAAAAACCCGTTTTCTCACAGAAAGCGGGTTTTTGAATTATCTATATATAGGTAAAGTGAAAATCCAATCAGCAACGTCTGAACTTTTTATTGAGTCTTACACATAACTTGTCGCATTTTACGCATATTTGCAGGCAACTCTAAATTCATCGCTTGTTGAATAAAAATAGATGGAATCGGAATTAGAGGTGTCGCTTGCACAGTATAAGCAAGTATTGTGCCATTACCACAATCTTGTAGTTCTAAATTGGCGTTAAAGTCCTCAAAAGTCCCATTTACCATGCGAAATTGGATTTGCTGCCCCAGCACTTCTACAACATTGAGGTAAATTTCCACCTGAGCCGTAAAAAAGAAGAAGGCTTTTTGTGCTGCTTGATACAGACGTTTTACTTCACCTTTATGTACTACCTCACTCTTGGTGATATCGGGAAAATATTGTACCCAGCGAGGATAATCAGTTAATTGCTGCCAAACGTGCGATCGCACCATCGGCAAATACATCCAGGCTGTCACCGCACCACCCGACATCTTGTGCGATCGCGTTTCTACCAAAATTTCACCCTGTACCAGCAACTTTTGCTTGTCTTGACTCCAAGCCATATCTGAACCTGCAATAATTGAATCTGATATATAAGACGCAGACATAATGATTAAGTTACTCCTCAACTCATCCACCTAAATAGAGTTGAAACTACAAGCCATTAAACTTGATTTAGATCCAACCCATTATTAAATTAGTTCCAGTTTAATACTTATATTTTCCGGAAAGGATAATTTTTTGCCCATCATTTCAGTTACTTTACTGAAAAAACTGTGTTTCTTATCACAATTAACATAATTAATACTCCAGTGAGTTTTGTCAAAGTAATACTTGTAGATGAAAAACTGCGTTGTTAACAGCTAGAATGGCACAAACAGGATTTAACATCAAGTCCCTTACCCTAACGTTTAGACAGTATCTCTTGGTTTTACGTGTTATTTCTGATGAAACTATAACTTCATCGTAACTTCATATTTTAATTATCAATATCAAGTGTAATGTCTGTTGAATTGAGAGGAAAATTAGGTGAATCAATCTTCTTTAAATCGTAGATTAATCCAGATTTTTGGTATACTTCTCGGCATTAGCGTTGCCGTCTGGGTATTGAGAGGTATTGGTATTCTCACTTTTATCCCAGGTGGAATTATTTGGCTACTGCTACTTGGGGCGATCGCGATCGGGATTATCAGTTATGCCCAAAGGACATGGTGGCGTTTTTAGTCATTTGTCATTAAATGACTAAGCCTTTTTGACTAACTGCCAAAAGTATTTAATACTGAAGCAATGCCAATAATTTCCGAGGGTGAACGACGAACATGGCAAAGTATAAATGTACTGTTTGCGGCTATATATATGACCCAGCAGAGGGCGATCCAGATAGCGACATAGCACCGGGAACAGCCTTTGAAGATATCCCAGAAGATTGGTCATGTCCAACTTGTGGTGCGACAAAAGCCGACTTTGAACCTGATGAAGAGTGAAAATAACAGCTAGCCTAGAAAGTAGGTGCTGTAAAAGAGACTTTTTTGAAATTGTTACCGTTACAAATTGTAGTTATTGGGGGTGGGGCAGCAGGATTTTTTGGCGCGATCGCTTGTGCTAAAGCCAATCCTGATGCCCAAGTTACTTTACTCGAAGCCAGTCGTCAACCCCTAGCGAAAGTGCTAATTTCTGGTGGCGGACGCTGCAACGTGACTCACGCTTGCTTTGAACCGGAGGAGTTAGTGCAAAATTACCCCAGAGGTGCAAAAGCTTTGCGGGGTGCTTTGACTCGGTTTGGGCCTCAAGATACAGTAGCTTGGTTTGCTGCTGGTGGAGTCTATCTCAAAACGGAAGCCGATGGCCGGATGTTTCCTGTCACCAATACTTCAGAAACCATTGTGGAATGTTTAATTAAAGCAGTGGCGAAATCTGGGGTAAAACTCCGGATCGGTACACACGTAACTTCCGTGAGAACCGCAGCAGATGGGGGTTTTGATATCCTTCTCAAATCGGGAGAGACAATTAAATGCGATCGCTTACTTTTGGCAACCGGTAGCAGCCTTGCGGGTTATAAAATTGTCCGAGAGTTAGGTCATCAAATTGAACCGCCAGTACCCTCGTTATTTACCTTCAACATTGTCGATCAAAAGTTGCGGGAATTGGCTGGAGTTAGCGTTAACCCCGCTCAATTGCGTTTATCTGCGGGCGGAAAATCCCAATTACAACAAACTGGCCCATTGCTAATTACCCACTGGGGTTTGAGTGGCCCAGCTGTTTTGAAGCTTTCTGCTTGGGGTGCGAGAGTTCTGCACGAAAGCCGCTATGAAGCCACATTATTGATTAATTGGTTGCCTAATTTGCACCATGAACAAGTGCGAGAAAAAGTTTTAGCAGTTAAGGATGAATGGGGAAAAAAAGCGATCGCATTGCATCGTGGCGTTGATCTTCCCCATCGTCTCTGGCAATATATTATTGCTCGTGTAGGCATTACTACAGAAGACCGTTGGGCAGAAATATCTAGTAAAACCTTAAATCAACTGGTGCAAGAACTTACTCAAGGACAATATTTAATCAATGGCAAAGGAGCCTTCAAAGAAGAATTTGTTACCTGTGGCGGCGTCAAGCTTAAAGAAGTCAACTTCAAGACAATGGAAAGTAGGTTAGTTCCTGGTCTTTATTTTGCTGGAGAAATCTTAGATATTGATGGCGTTACCGGTGGGTTTAACTTCCAAAGCGCTTGGACAACCGGTTATTTAGCAGGGGTAGCAATGGCGAATAGCGACTAGTACCACCATAGGGATTATGACAGATGAAGAGAGTTTGTAGTAAGTACTTTAGTGCTTAGATGAGCGCTTAATATTGACCCTTTTTACCAGGTTGATTATCTCAGTCCTTTCCTTATCCAATATTCAGCGTCTTCTACAAATCCCTTTATCCAATCCATCACAGATTTACTGGCCTCTTTAATTGTTATGCAATCGTCATGCAGAAAATAAACAGAACAGTCATCTTGTCCATCGGCAATAATAAACCACGGATCTCCATTTCTAGCACAGATACAAAAAGCATTATCAGGCAAGATTGTACATTCGTCTCCTTCAGCAATTGACTCAAGGAGACTCTCTCGCCGCCACTCATTCATTTTGATAATTTGGTCGAAGTAAAACTCAAATTCCGATCTGCTAACAAGCTTTCCGGCACTATGCCCAAGTAAGCCTAAGATTTCCCTGTAAGTCCTTGGTAAAACTCCATATTTACTCTCAATGTATGCAATTTCCTCTGAGGTACATCCTTGTAGGTCTTGCTCATTTTTTACTATTTCACTAGCAAACAAGCGCTCTCTTAATTCTTGTATATTATTAATCATTTTAAAATTTGAATTGTTTAGAGGATAAATAATCTCTATCTTAATTATTAATTATCTGACTAGTACAAAATGGCAAAAGTCTACTCTTAAAACTTGTTACCAAGAGCATCTCCGTGTTAACCTCAACGCATTTACCAGTTCTTTAGGAACAGCGATCGCTACTTAATTATATTTACTTATCAAAATTCTTATTAATCCTCCAGCATTTCCCACCTTGCCACTCTATATTCACACCAGCCACTCTAGAGAAGACAAATTTTTCTGGGTGTATTACTTTTTTCATAAAATATATATGGATACTGATAAAAATCCTACGTCTGAAATTACGTTGCAAGAAAGCCAGTATATGCTGCATGGCTTTCCAGTGCTTGGTATTCCTGATGAGGAGCGTGCTGTTAAATACTTCAGCCTCAATCCATTTCTACCAAATGTTCAGAATCGTTGTCCGGTAGAATGTGCCTATTGTGTCTGTCATCAAGACCGTGATTGGCATCATTATCCACAAAACTTTCAGGATGTCTCAGCTCCGGTTGACCTACTCGATCTTTTGCTAGACTACATTTTTGCTACCCCAGAGGGACAAAAGGGCTTTCCAATTTCACTGTGCGATTACTCTGACCCTTTTATTCCAGCCCATCGAGAACGCGTACTATCAATTTTGGATGCACTGATTGACCGCAAAGCTGCCAACATCGTCTACATCACCACCAAAGTTCATCCTGGTCAATCTTTTCTAGAGCGCCTCAAAAAAACTCTAGAGCGACCTCATTCCCTTCGAGTCACTGTCTTTGTTAGTCTACCACCCTTGAAACCAGGCTATGAGCAAGCCTCAATTCAGAGTCGGGTACAGTTGCTGCAAGATTTAGTAAACCTTGGCATTCCCTGTTGTTGGTATCTGCGTCCACTAGTTGAAGAGTGGTTTGATGAAGCCTTAATGTGGCAGTTAGCACGTACATTATTACCTCATGTTTCCCGTCACGTTATTCTATCTGGGCTTGTGATGTCTGAAGAGATTGAAGCGAGTCTGTTAAAACAGGAATTAATCGTTCCAGAATGGGATCGCACACAACCAGGACGTAAGCAATACTTATCATTAGAGTTCGAGTCAAAACTGCGCTCAATTCTCAGTACTGTTGCTAGCGAGCAAAATATTTCTCTCGGCCCGGTGATGGGACATCGGTTATGCGGTAGTAACGGCAATCATGCTTATGGCTGCTTGATTTGCGCTAAACAAAATCGGTATTGCCAGCTTTTTCAACTTCATCACTATGGTGAAACGATCGCTACCGAAGATAATCAACGCCTCAAGACGCTATTGAGACAAGATTCAGTGAAAGTAAGCTCACGAGAGCCATCAACAGAAGAATGTCAGTGAAGTAATCCAACCTGAAGCGAAACTAGAAACAGTCTGATTGCCTCACCGCTACGCGTCTATAAAATTATTGTATTGGAGCATAAAGAGGGAAAATTATCTTGCAATTGTAGATCAATTTTGAACACACCCAACAATGAAATTCAGCGAAATCCTCCGTCAATTTGGTGACGCGGCTACCAATCATAGCCTGACTAGCAACCCAGACCAAGACCCAGAAATTACAGGGGTAGCAGCCATTGATGAAGCTACCAACGGTACTCTCAGTTACGTAGAAGGTGCAAAATTTGGGTCTTTTGTTGGCAATACCAATGCTAGTGCTTTAATTTTGCCCCAGGACGAAAAATTACAGACGCTTGCACAAGAAAGGGGTATTGTCTGGCTAGCAACCCCAGATCCGCGATTATTGTTTGCCAAAGCGATCGCACTTTTTTATCAACCATATCGCCCTACCCCAGAAATTCATCCCAGCGCTGTAATTCACTCCACCGCAAAAGTTGGTAACGATGTTTATATTGGCCCCCATGCTGTGATTCAACAAGGGGTAGAAATTGGTGATGGCGCAATTATTCATCCCAATGTAGTGATTTATCCAGATGTTAAAATAGGCGATCGCACCACTTTACACGCCAATTGCACCATCCACGAACGCACCCACATCGGTGCAGATTGCGTCATTCACAGTGGTGCTGTCATTGGTGCAGAAGGCTTTGGTTTTGTTCCTACCCGGACTGGTTGGTTCAAAATGGAACAATCAGGCTATACAGTCTTAGAAGATGGCGTGGAAGTTGGTTGCAACACTGGTATTGACCGCCCAGCAGTCGGAGAAACACGGGTAGGTCGCAATACAGTAATTGATAGCTTAGTGCAAATAGGTCACGGTTGCAAAATCGGTTCTGGCTGTGCGATCGCAGGTCAGGTTGGCATGGCAGGAGGGGTTCAACTGGGAAATCGCGTTATTTTAGCTGGACAAACAGGAATAGTCAATCAAGTGAAGATGGGAGATGGGTCGATGACATCTGCTCAAACTGGAATTCATAACGATGTTGCCCCAGGAGAAATTGTCTGCGGAACTCCAGCCCTTCCTTACAAACTATATCTCAAGGTATCTGCTGTTTATGGTCGCCTGCCAGATATGTATCAATCGCTAAAACAATTGCAACGTAAATTCAAAAATAGCAATGATTAAGCTGAAACTTATCTAAATTGCATAACTAAATTCAAAATAATTCTTGTGGGGCGTGAATCTTGCACGTCCCATTCTGTATTCTTCTTCAAGAGTATTTTGTATTTATACCTATTGGCAGATGACAAAAAAAGTTTTTTGATAATTTTATACCAACTTTAGAAATTTGTCGAAAAAAGTAAAGATTTAGTTAATAATGTTTTTTTATTTGCTTACGAAAAAATAAGACACTAGAATTTTTATTAGGACAAAGTACGAACTTGTACGGAATATTTTGCAAAAGAGGTAATAACTTATTCATAATAGCTGTACGTACATTTCAGTTAACCAAAAACAAAAATTTTTGGAACGCATTCTAGTTAAAGTTTAGCCTCAATTATTGAAGATAATCTCAATTTTCAAGCTTATCCTAACCTAAATCAGGATTTGCAAACTTGTGAAATATGGTTACAAAAGGTTTGCACATTTTACTATGTGAACTGCTTGAGTAATTGTTCATTATTCACATCAAATCAGTCAATCAAGTATTTGTTAATCAGCATTTGCAAACATACTCTAAAACATAGTTGCAAAGAGTATGCATTTTTTGCTATGCAAGCTGCGTGAATAATTGTCTAGATATTCACGCCCAATTAGACAATCAAGCATCAACAACAACCCACTTATCTGCTAAAATAATGACTGCAACTCTTTCTTTGGATGCTAAGATATCCAACCAATTACAGCAAGTTTTATTAGAAATCACAACTGCGCAAGATTTGTCTCTACATCCCTTTGTTCAACGCTTTGCCAAAGGAGAATTTTCACAAGATGCAATCCGACAGTTTGCAATGAAAATGCTACCTGGCTCAAACAGATTCAATATGGCTTTTCTGAAAGTCGCGTCTAAAATGGATAGTTACCATGCTAGAACGATTATGCTAGAAAATGCATTTACTGAGCATGGAGAACTCAACTCAGACCTTGCTCATGTAGCATTATTTATGCGTTTTATGAAAGGTATTGATTGTCCTCAAATTGATATCAATGCCGAGGATGGAGCGTTTCTCATTCCGGCATTACGCTTTAAGAAATTTGAATTTTGTGATGATGAACCTATAGTACGTTCTTTAGGAAGATTTGCAGCAATTGAACAAGTCTTACCTGGAATTTTTATCAAATACATCGAAGGGCTTCGTAAGATATTTAAAGGTATTGATGACCATACCATCGAATATTTTCATCTCCACTGCCACTTAGATCCAGAACATACAGACGAATTGATTCAAGTGGCTCAAATTTATACCAAGTCTGAGAAAGATGTAGAACTCTTCCGTGAAGGAGTTGAAGATATGGTTAAATCAATTGGCGATATGTTTTCTTGGATGGATGAAAACATCGAAAAAGAAGCGTTGACTTTACGAAGCTAATACCAAAGCAATTCTCAAAATTAAAGTTTAATTAAAGTTATCCAAAATTACCAGTCTTGTATATTGTAGGTTGGTTAATTTTGGAAATTTTTTTATCAAAATAGAATAAAGGCGCCAGTTGTCAGAATACAAAAAGGTTATTCTGTACGACTAACGCCTTGGCGCAGCTATTCTTGCTTTGCTCCTGAATTCTTCGGCAATTTTTGAATAACTCTGTGTTCTCTGCGCCTCTGTGGTTAAATAAAAGACTTTTGAACCGCACAGACGCAAAGGACGCAGAGAGAAAAAAAGAGATTTTACCAGTCAGATTAAAAAGGCTAGTCCTAAAACTAAAATCCTAATTTTTCCAACACTGGCTTTGTGGAAACAATGTGACGGTCTAAACCCAGTTCTTTTGGACTAACGCCAAGTGCTAAAGCAATCAATTGGGGTAAATGCAACACTGGTAAACCTAGCTTTTGTTCAATCACCTTTTCTACCTCTGGCTGACGCGAATCTAAATTTAAGTGGCACAGAGGACAAGGTGTAATCATACAGTCAGCACCAGACGCTAAAGCGTCCTGAATATGCATCCCCGCCATCTTAAAAGATTGGGTAGTGGCATAACTAGCAAGGGGCCAACCACAACATTGTGTCCGCCCTCGGTAATAAATTGGTGTTGCACCCACTGCCCGAAACATATTTTCCATCGCTTCCGGTTGGAAAGGGTCGTCATAAGGCATAGATTTTTGGGCGCGCAGGAGATAACAGCCATAAAAAGCCGCACATTTTAATCCAGTTAACTTTCGGGTGACGCGTTTGGTAATTTCCTCTAAACCGTAATCTGTCACCAAGGCATAAAGAAGATGTTTAACGTCAGTACTGCCGCGATAAGGCGAACAACCTTCTTTATTTAGCAAGCCATTAACCTGTTCAATGTAAACAGGGTTAGAAGTCTTACATTCTTTCAGGTGTTCATTGACGTGACCGATAACACCTTGACAAGTGCTGCAATGGGTAAGTAAGGGCAGATTTAATTCTTCTGCTAGGGCAATATTTCTGGCGTTGACTGTATCTTCTAGCAGTTGTGAATCTTCTTTAAATGTGCCGGAACCGCAGCAAGCAGCTTTTTTAAGTTCAACTAGTTCAATGCCCAGTGCTTGGGTGAGCGCTTGAGTTGATTGGTAAAGTTCCCGACAGGCCCCTTGAGCAACACAACCAGGGAAGTAAGCGTATTTCAGTGTCTGAGGTAGCATAGAAGTATGTTTGGGTTAGAGCGATCGCTCTAAACAATAACTGTTTTATGATTCCTTGTTAGCATCATTCTGATGTTTGACGTTTAGCTACCTTTTAAGCGTCTAGGTTAAAAGGTCGCAGCATCTACATATTCTTAATTGCTAGCAAGGCTGTAAATACCGATGAGACATTGTCAAAAATTTTAGCAATAATTGGAAAACCAAAGCATTTACACGGGATCGGCGATGGCGTAACGCGCTCCACAGTTCAAGTGTTAAGAGAAAACTTATCCGATTTATTTTAGGAATGGGAGAGGTTTTCTAGCAGAAAAACCCTTGGAAGTATGCGGGCGATCGCGCTTGACGATAAGATGTATATGCTCAAAACAATGTCTCCTCTAAAGAGCAGATCGTAGCAAGTGGTTAAGGACTTTTATTTATGAGCCAAACGGAAATTTTTGAAAAGGTCAAGAAAATCGTCACCGAACAACTGAGTGTTGACGACGATGCCAAAGTTACACCACAAGCCAAGTTCATGGAAGACCTGGGAGCAGATTCCCTCGATACCGTTGAGTTGGTGATGGCTTTGGAAGAAGAATTTGATATCGAAATTCCCGACGAAGCTGCCGAGCAGATTACATCGGTTCAAGAGGCAGTAGATTACATCAATAACAAAGTAACCGCCTCAGCTTAACTGGGGATTGGAATTGGGGATTGGGATTGGGGAGATTTTTCTCTAATATCTAGCCACTCTTCGCGTGACGCTGCTAATGTCACTAATGCTGACGTTAACGACACTCACTTGAAGTCAGCAAATCCGATGCCAGTCGCTCGTAAAGGAAACCTTTAAGACCGCGCTGGCTCACCAGTACCTAGTCGCTAACCTCAAATTTTTTGCCTGCTGCTTTTTCGCCATTTTTAACTGAATCATGACAGATCATACACGTAAACGCGTTGTTGTAACTGGTGTTGGCGCGATTACACCTATAGGTAACACAGCAACAGAATATTGGGATGGATTATTGAGTGGACGTAATGGCATTGACTACATCACATTATTTGATGCGTCTAGCCATGATTGCCGAATTGCTGGTGAGGTGAAAAACTTCGATCCGCATGATTACTTGGAACGCAAAGAGGCCAAGCGTATGGATCGGTTTTCCCAATTTGGGGTTGCGGCAGCAAAACAGGCTCTAGCTAACTCGGAGTTAGCGATTAATGACCTGAATGCAGAACAGGTAGGTGTGATGATCGGTTCTGGCGTTGGTGGGATTAAGGTATTAGAAGACCAGCAAACTATCTACCTCAACCGTGGGCCCGATCGCTGTAGTCCATTCATGATCCCAATGATGATCGCCAATATGGCCGCAGGATTAACGGCAATTCACACGGGTGCTAAAGGGCCAAACTCTTGTCCTGTAACTGCCTGTGCTGCTGGTTCTAATGCCATTGGAGATGCTTTTCGCTTAATTCAAGGGGGATATGCCCAAGCGATGATTTGTGGGGGAACGGAGTCAGCTGTCACACCATTGTCGATAGCTGGGTTCGCCGCCTGCAAGGCACTGTCTTTTAACAATGATGACCCGACTCATGCTAGCCGTCCTTTTGACCGCGATCGCAACGGATTTGTTTTGGGTGAAGGTGCGGGAATTTTAATTCTCGAAGAACTGCAACACGCCCTAAGTCGCGGCGCTCACATTTATGCCGAAATGATCGGCTATGGTATGACCTGTGATGCCTACCATATCACCTCCCCCGTACCTGGTGGGCTTGGAGCCGCTAGAGCGATCGAACTAGCGCTCAAAGATGCTGGCATAACTCCCGAACAAATTAGCTATATTAATGCCCACGGCACTAGTACCCCAGCTAATGATTCAACTGAAACCTCAGCAATCAAAAAAGCTTTGGGAGAACATGCTTATAAGGTGGCAATTAGCTCCACCAAATCGATGACAGGTCATTTATTGGGCGGTTCTGGAGGTATTGAAGCAGTTGCAACAGTACTAGCGACCGCTAATGACCAAATTCCACCGACAATCAATCTGGAAAATCCCGATCCAGAGTGTGACTTAGATTACGTGCCTCACTCTAGCCGCGCTCAAAAAGTCGAGATAGCAATATCCAATTCTTTTGGGTTTGGCGGTCATAATGTCACACTGGCCTTTAAGAAATACGTTTAAAAGAGGCAGGAGGCAGGAGGCAGAAGGCAGGAGGCAGGAGTCAGAATTCAATAGTTTAATCCAGCTCTGCTCGTTTGCCCAATGCCCCATGCCCAATGCCCAATGCCCAAAGTATCAGAAATATCATTCCGATATAATTTAAGCGTTCAGCATGACCCAATTATCAGCTTGATTTATCACCAGAAACTCAGGAGATCCCGCTTGTCCATCGACAAGCGGGAGTGGGATGATGAGGATACTGTGGGGAATCTAAAATAACCCCAGCAAGAGAAGCTACGAAGAGTGCTAACCCGTCGTTAAAAACAAGAGATTATGACTGTTGCAACCCAATCCGCCAAAGAATTGTCCGTCGAAGAACTGGCTATTAACTCGATCCGCTTCTTGGCTGTTGATGCCGTAGAAAAAGCAAAATCGGGACACCCAGGACTACCAATGGGTGCGGCTCCGATGGCTTTTGTCCTTTGGGATCGCTTTATGAAGTTTAATCCCAAGAATCCCAAATGGTTTAACCGCGATCGCTTTGTCTTATCTGCCGGTCATGGCTCGATGTTGCAGTACGCCCTACTGTACCTGACAGGCTACGATAGCGTCACCATCGAAGATATCAAACAATTCCGTCAATGGGAATCCAAAACCCCTGGACACCCCGAAAACTTCATGACCCCAGGCGTAGAAGTCACCACTGGCCCTTTAGGTCAAGGAATTGCCAATGGAGTTGGTTTAGCGATCGCCGAAGCTCACCTTGCCGCTAAATTTAACAAACCCGATACCAAGATTGTTGACCATTACACCTACGTAATTGTGGGTGACGGTTGTAACATGGAAGGAATTTCGGGTGAAGCTGCTTCTTACGCAGGACACTTGGGATTAGGCAAACTCATCGCTCTGTACGACGACAACCACATTTCCATCGACGGTTCCACAGATGTGGCATTCACCGAAGATGTTTCCAAGCGCTTTGAAGCTTACGGTTGGCACGTCCAACACGTTGAGGACGGCAACACTGATTTAGAAGCGATCGCCAAAGCAATTGAAGCAGCCAAAGCTGTCACCGATAAGCCTTCTTTCATAAAAGTAACAACCATTATTGGTTACGGTTCCCCCAATAAAGCAAACACCGCTGGCGTTCACGGTGCTGCCCTTGGTGGAGACGAAATAGAATTGACTCGGAAGAATTTGGGTTGGGAATACGAACCTTTCGTAATCCCAGAAGAAGCCCTCAACCACACACGCAAAGCAGTTGAGCGCGGCGCAGGCTACGAAGACGAATGGAACAAAACATTTGCCGACTACAAAGCTAAGTATGCCCAGGAAGCAGCTGAATTTGAACGTTACCTAAGCAGCAAACTACCCGACGGCTGGGATAAAGTACTACCCACCTACACCCCCGAAGACAAAGGACTGCCCACCCGCAAACACTCAGAAACTTGCCTCAACAAACTGGCGGCAGTTTTACCTGAATTGATTGGTGGTTCGGCTGACTTAACCCACTCCAACTTGACTGAAATCAAAGGCAAGGGCGACTTCCAAAAAGGGCACTACGAAAACCCCAACATCCACTTTGGGGTACGGGAACATGGTATGGGCGCAATCTGTAATGGTATAGCATTGCACAGTTCGGGATTAATTCCCTACGGTGCTACCTTCTTAATCTTTACAGACTATATGCGTGCTGCCATCCGCTTATCCGCACTTTCTCAAGCTGGCGTGATTTGGGTGATGACTCACGATTCCATTGGGCAAGGTGAAGATGGCCCCACCCACCAACCGATTGAAACTCTGGCTTCCTTGCGAGCTATTCCTAATTTAACCGTGTTTCGTCCCGCAGACGGTAACGAAACCTCTGGCGCTTATAAAATAGCGATCGAGAAAGCGAAGCAAAACGCTCCGTCTCTTTTGGCGTTTACCCGTCAAAACGTTCCTAACTTGGCTGGTACATCGGTTGAGGGCGTGGCAAAGGGTGGATACACCGTGGTGGATAGCGAAGGTACACCCGATCTCATCCTCATTGGTACTGGTTCAGAACTGAGCCTCGCCGTCGGCGCAGCCGAAAAACTCAAGGCTGAAGGCAAGAAAGTTCGTGTTGTCTCGCTACCTTCATGGGAACTGTTTGAAGCACAGGATGCGGCTTATAAAGAGTCCATTCTGCCGAAAGCTGTCACCAAGCGTTTGTCTGTAGAAGCTGCCGCTAGTTTCGGTTGGCATAAGTACATAGGTACTGAAGGCGATACTGTTAGTATCGATCGCTTTGGTGCTTCGGCTCCAGGCGGTGTTTGTTTAGAGAAGTTTGGTTTTAGCGTTGATAATGTATTAGCTAAGGCTAAACAATTGTTGGGTTAATAGCAACAGAATATTCTCAAAATAGTATGGGGTGGGCTGAAATGCTCGCCTTTTTTATGTCAAGAAAGATTAGCTATAATTGGAGTAATAAGTTACTAATTGGGAGGAAGTTATGCAGGAAGTTTCTCGTACTTCTAACCCGGATAACAAAAATTGTAGAACATTTGATGCAAAAGGATAGTAGCTATCAGTATTATCTAGATAAAGATAAAGCAATTAAAATGATATTTAAATACTATTCTGAGAAAGTTTCTATGGAGGAAGTAAAAGCTATGTCTGATTTCAGATTAACAGGGTTTGTTGAGGGAGATATGATGACTTTGTTATTGATTGAAGGGGAAGATAATATAGACCTTAAAGCAATGTCTTATGTTTAGATATAGTAAATTCCTAAGCAGAAGAATAATTTTTTGTTATATAACTTAATATAATGATTAGAAACAAGCTGATCGCGTTATGATTTATAACGCACTATACTTTTATAGATTCAGGAACATTTAGAAGAAGCGATCGCAGAAATTAAAGTTTCCTAGTATTAATTTTTGGTGGCTGAGAAATAAATGCTTGAAAGTTATCAGGGTTTTCCGCATATCCAGCTTAGGCTGACAACAGAAGGCCTTCCTGCGCCTACATTATTTACAGTTAGCAAAACAATTGAGTTTTATTTTGCAATACTTAGATTTTAAAATCTATGATAAATCTATTTCAGATAGCATCACATTCCATAAAATAATCATATGCTTCTGTGTTCAACTTAAAACTAAAAGTTTTATCAAGATAATTTTCTTGTTCAAAAGACTCAATTGGATAACACTCGTACATAGGATTGTCTAATTCAATTCTAAATAAATTTTGTAAGTTAGAAAGGTTTACATTATCCAAAACTTTCTCTCCTACAAAGTCGCTGCCATGTTTGTCATACCAACGTATAACTCTTTGAACTAATGGTTTATGTGTTGTAATACTCATTACTCAATTGACTATTAGATATAATTTTTAGATAACAGGGGCATAAAGCCCCCGATTATTTTAACTTAGTATACGACGAGAAGCAATTTTAGGGTTGATTTGTTCTCCTGTTTTAGGATCAAACTCACCTAGATGATTGCCCCGTCTATCATACTTTTCAACTAAACCATGCCTAGAATCCCACTCATATCTATACTCTTGATCGTCCCATCTTTTTCTTAATCCTCCTCCTCCTTGTACGGGTGTTTTAGGTTTAACTTGTTTAGCATCTGGAAAGGCTTCAAGAGTTTTTGGTGCGGGATAATAATTCATAATAATTTCTTCAATATGTCTTTAATATAATTAACCCCCAACACTCCTCTCGAAAGAGCGCGTATTGAAGGAAGTAAGTTTTGGAGACACATGAGGAAATTAGTAGATTTACTTTAATAAGACTTAGGCAAAATTACATAAGGCAGAGGCAATTCATGAATTGCCTCTGCCTCAAAATCAGGCTTTTGGCTATTGTTTGCCTAAGTCCAGTTTAAAAATATACTAACTTTAATTATGACATAAATTATAATGTGGTCAACTTTTTATGCTAGACTAACACCTGCTTCGAGCTTTAAAGCTATACAAATTGATATTTCCTATTTATACGTCAATTGTCGAGGCTCAAGTTGAAATAGAGATTCAACCCACGATAGAAATTCAATCTATTGTAGTTAGCTGAGGCGATCGCACCCCCGCTATTAAACATCTCCATAAATTAAATATGGATTATCCAGAACCCTTGTAGAGACGTAGCAGTGCTAAGTCTCTTTTGCATGAGATATTTATTAAGATTTGTATTTATCCTGTTAAAAGTGAAGGTTCCTACAGGGGTAATATTATTTACTAACTTGTTTTAGTTAAACTTAAATTCTCTGTGATATATTTATGTAATCAATGATACTTTAATGTGAGAAATATTGTAGTAAATATTAAAACTTAGTATTATGTCTAGTCAAGAACAAAATTCCAACAAAGCATTGAAGCAAACGCAGGCTAGCCCAACAAAGAAAAAGAAAGTACAACCTCCGCCAGACCTCAAAAAACCAAAGAAAACTGAATAAAAAGCATTAGAGTTACTTGCAGAGACTTAATTTAATTTAAGTCTCTGCAATTTTCATCAAAAATAAATCAGCTTACTTATTTTTCGCTTGAGTCTTTGCCTGTTCTAAAGCTATTTCTTTGATTGCCTGATATGAATTAACATTTGAAGTACCTTCAATAGCTTTAACTGCCAAATCCTGAACTTGTTTGAGAGCGGATTCCAGTTGTTTAGAAAGATTTTGAATTCGCGTCTCTTGATTAGTAATAGTTTGTTCTAGAGATTGCAGTCTTTGTTCATAGAAACGCTTTTGCCCTTCTACTTCCTTAGAATATAAATCTGATTTGACTTTAGCTTGGTAGTGGGCGATGCCTTTACCTTCTTCTGTAGCTTTTTTGATGGCTGCTTCTTTATCTTTCGGAAAAGCTTCTACTTTAGCTTTTAACTCTTCAAATTGTTTCTCTCTTTCAGAAATTGCTTTCTCCCGTTCAGCCCACTGCTTTTCTGTTTCTTGCAATAATTCTTCTAATTGCTTATATAGCGCTTTTTGCTGTTGCTCGTATTCGTCATTTTGCAGTTGTCGTTGGAGTTCTAAATTATATTTATACTCTGCTGCATCGCGTTGCCGAGTTTTATTTAAGTTTTCATTCCGTTCTTTTATCGCCCGTTGCTGTTCTTCTTGTTCTTTTCCCCAAGTATTTCTTTGCTCTAGTATTTCTTGGAATAACACTTCAGAACGTTCGCTATATTCTTCCTGATAAACTTTAGTATTATCTTCATAGGCTTGGATAAGAGTATCCAATATATCATCAGAAATTTCTAAATTATGCAGTTGTGTTAATTGTTGAATTTCTTCTTCTAAAGTTCGCCTAATTTCTTCCAACTTAGAGGCTTTTGTGGTTAGCTGTTCCGATAATTCATTAGCAGCACTGCCAAAACCTAATTGAATCTTTGCCAAGCTTTCGATTGTATTGTTCATCTTCTGTTGGACACTAGAAAGCTGATTCATAGCTATTTTTTGTTCTAATTTAGGCTGTTCTTTAGTTCCAGACTGGCTTTCTTTGCCAACTTTATCAAGTTCTGATTTCAATGCTGCTTTTTCTTTTGCCAACTCTTCATACGCCTGAAGAATTTCTACTTTAGTATTCTTATCAGTCGGTTTTTTCCCCACCACAACAAACCTCCTCTTCAGGAATTCAAAATTATTAAGATGCTACGAACTCACAACTATTTAGAGTTAGAACTACCAAAAGCCCTCATAGCTAAGTCTTGTGCTTGTTTTAATGCAGTTTGCAATTGAGCAGAAATGCCTTCTATTTGCTCAGATTGCTTCTTAATTGTTTCTTCCAGAGATTGAATTTTTTGTTCATAACTCTGCTTATTAGATTCCCATTCTCTTTCAAATAAATCAGCATCAATTTTAGCTTTTTGGCTTGTTTCTTTAATTGCTTCTTCTCTAGCCTTCTTAACTGCTTCTTCCAGTTCGCTAGGAAATGTAGTTACCTTTTGTTGATAATCTGCAAAGAGTGGTTGGCGTTCAGCGAAGATTTTTTCTCGTTCTGCCCAATCTTTCTCTTTCTTCTGAGAGTTTTCTTGTATTTCCCTTTGTTGTTGGCGCTTTATCCCTTCGTAGCTGTCTGTATTGAGTTTACGAGTAGTTTCTAATTTATACTGAAATTCTTCTTGTTCTTTCTGGCGATCTTTGGCTAATAAATCATTGTATGCTTTGAGTTTTTCTTCATACTCTGCTTGTTCTTTTTGCCATTCTTTTCGCCTGATTGTAATTTCTTTCTCTAGTGCTTCCCTTTTGCTAATAGTATCTTGTTCGAGAATTTTTAATTTTTCTTGATGTTCTTGACTTAAAACATCTAGAGTATCCGCTACAACTCTAATTTGTTGCAGTTCTTGTAGACGTTGGGTTTCAATTTCTATAGCTCGGTTCAATTCATCTAACTTGGAGTTTTCCTGAGCTAGTTTTTCAGATAATCCGTTGAGAATACTGCCAAACTCTAATTGTAAATCAGCTAAACCTTTGACAATACTATCAACTGTATATGCAGAAGCTGCTTGCAGAATTTCTTGACTTTTTGCCTTCTCTGCTTCCTCTTGTTTGGTTGCTATTTTAGATTCAAGTTTTTTTCTGTGGATAATAATTTGTTGAAATGCTTGCATTAGTTGTTGTTTGCTGTCTTTGACTCCAACTGTAGTCATCTTCCAACTCCCTTCAATAGGCAAATGATTTATTGGGTAGCAAGCCATACCAATGACTACCCTATGCAGACATCAGAGTAGCTTTTTAATCAACATTTTTAACGCCGTGGAAATACTGAAATGATCCACATCTAACACTTAGTGGGTAGGAATTTTCCACATATATGTCTTTCTGTTTTTTAGGTATAGTTTTCCCTTTGGGGTTTAATAGTACATTTGTACTAAAACAAATATACCTAAACTAATCTCCTCTGTCAAGATAATCCTTCATCCAATAATGTCTTTCCATCTTGTGAAGACAGAATCGAAAATTCAAAGTCTTTAATTAAAAACTATTTAGAAGCTTGCTGGCACAGTGATTTATGATTTAGGAGACTGCTGTGGTGTATGTTACTTTATGTAAATAAAATCTAAAAGAATTAACCCTAGTAGAAGCGCAGTTGCAGTAAGGCGAGATAATAGACTTGATCATCCTAATTGATACAAGCACAGTCCTAGACTTTTGTGATATCAATGTATACCAGTGAATCGACCAAGTACTCTGCCAGAACGGACATTGGACAAACCAGCCGTATTTTAGTAGTAGAAGATGAAGAATTAATCCAGGAAATGCTAGCTGTAGCTCTGGAAGAAGAAGGTTATGGGGTGATAACTGCTCCTGATGGGCGGTCTGCTATAGAGTATCTTAAAAGTTTTGAAACCAATTCAGGGGAACTTCCCTTCGATCTGGTCATTCTTGATTTGATGCTACCGCAAATCAATGGGCTAGATATTTGCCGTTTGCTGCGTCATCAAGGCAACCCAGTACCTATTTTAATGCTCAGTGCTAAGGGTAGTGAAACTGACCGTGTTTTGGGGTTAGAGGTGGGTGCAGATGACTACCTGACCAAACCCTTTAGTATGCGCGAGTTAGTTGCTCGTTGTCGCGCTTTACTCCGCCGCCAACGCCTAAGCAATTTACCACCAATACCAGTATTAAAATTTAAGGATGTCTCCTTAAATCCCCAAGAATGTCGCGTGCTAGTTCGCGGTCAAGAAGTGAGTCTTTCTCCTAAAGAGTTCCGTTTGCTGGAACTGTTTATGAGTTATGCCCGCCGGGTATGGTCACGAGAACAATTGCTCGATCAGGTTTGGGGGCCGGATTTTGTTGGCGATAGTAAAACCGTAGACGTTCACATTCGGTGGTTGCGCGAAAAATTAGAGCAAGACCCCAGCCATCCCGAATATATTGTGACTGTAAGAGGTTTTGGCTATAGGTTTGGATAATTAGCTGGGATAGTTGTTAGTTTTTAGTAGTCACCAAGAAACTAACAACTCAAATGCTTTTATTGGGATTTTTTCTGGGTTTAGCGGTAGGCATTGGGTTTTGGGTTTGGCAACAGGTTCAACTTAACCGCTACCTGAGGCGCTTACTCCGACCGTTAACCTCGCATTCTGACAAGATGGGACTGCTGCTGATTCCTGGGTTGCGGCAAGAAATAGCGATGGTGAAACAGCAGCGGCAAGATTTGCAGCAGTCGTTGCAAACTTATCAAGACCTGCTAAATTTGGCTCCAGTGGGATACTTGCAGGTGGATGAGGAAAATCAACTGCTGTGGTGCAATCGACAGGCGCAGGAAATTTTGTATCTGCAAAGGTGGCAACCAGAACAGGTGCGCTTGTTATTGGAGTTGGTCAGGTCTTATGAACTCGACCATTTAATTGAGCAAACTCGCGATCGCCAAAAATCCCAGACGGGAGAATGGGTATTTCATCCATCTTGTGATGATGCAGCAGAGATGGCAACAATTAAATCTCTGGCTTTGCGGGCCTCTAGCTTGCCTTTACCTAATGGACAAGTGGGAGTCTTTTTAGAAAATCGTCAACCCCTATTAGATATAAATCAAGCACGCGATCGCTCTTTTTCCGATCTAGCACACGAACTCAGAACGCCCTTGACTTCGATTCGCTTAGTTGTAGAAACTTTACAAAACCGTTTAGAACCACCTTTAAATCGCTGGGTTAACCGCTTGATGCAGGAAGTCGATCGGCTGATTAACTTAGTGCAAAGTTGGTTAGACCTGACCCAAATGGAAGCAAACCCAACCATGCAATTGCAAGCCAAAGCTGTAGAATTGCGATCGCTCATGACATCTGTTTGGGAAACACTAGAACCCTTAGCACAGCGCCAACATCTGTCTTTCTCTTATTCTGGCCCCGAAAATCTGTGGATTAAGGCAGATAAAGCCCGGATTTACCAGGTTTTTCTCAACTTGTTAGACAACAGCATTAAATACAGTCCTCCTTGCACAAGTATTTATGTTGAAGCGAAAATATTATCAACAAAGGATAACGATCCTGCTTCCTCAATCTTGGAAATAAATCTTATTGATTCTGGAGTCGGCTTTTCTGAAGCAGATTTACCCCACGTTTTTGAGCGATTTTATCGAGGAGATAAAGCGCGAACTCATTCCCCCCAAGATAGTAATTCTATAGGAGCGATCGTTGGCAATGGATTAGGATTAGCGATCGTTGAGCAAATTCTAATTGCCCACGGTGGTTCAATCAAAGCGATGAACCATCCAGAAACTGGTGGTGCGTGGATGCAACTCCAATTTCCTGAAGTTATGGCAAACTCCCTAAGCCAAGACTATAGTTAGTAATATCTTCACCTTTGAGACAACAAGTGTGAAAGCCGTCGATAATACTCCCAATCCTCAAAGACCACAACTCGCACGCGCCATTAGGCGCTTAGAACGGGATGTATTACGCATGGGTGCCTTGGTAGAACAATCATTTCGCCTCAGCCACCAAGCGTTATTTGCTCGTAACTTAACAGCAGCTGAGGAACTCCCCCGATTAGATAAAAAGATCGATCGCTTTTATCGTCAAATCGAATCAGACTGTACGGCAATTATGACGCTACAAGCGCCTACAGCTCCCGATTTGCGCTGCTTGAGTGCCTTTATGCAGCTGGTGCGAGATTTAGAGCGCATTGGCGATTATGCTGAGGATTTAGCTGAAATTGCGATTAAAATTTTTCCTTACGCGCCTCATACGTCGATGCCCGACATTGAAGCTATGTCTCTTCACGCGCAGGCGATGCTAGCAACTAGCTTAAAGGCTTTAGGAGATTTCGATGAAGCGAGTGGACGCCGTTTAAAGCATCTGGATGATACTGTAGATGATGCCTACGATCGCGTTTATCAGACTTTAGCCCAACAACGAGATGTGTCTGGTGTAGTCGAGCCAATTATACTGCTGGCACTGGCAATTCGTTGTCTGGAACGTATGGCAGATCACGCTACGAATATCGGTCAAAGGGTAGCATATATTGTCACCGGTCAACGCTCCTAATTGATATGCTGCAAAGATCCCCGACTTCTACCCTCCAGATGTCTGTAAGAAGTTGGGGATCTAAATCCAGCGATTTAGTAAGTGTCATTCCACCCCAATATCTTCATAATTTTTGCGCCTACATACTTACTTGAACCTATCCCACTAATAAAATCCTTTGAACCCAGATATGGATAGTAGCAAG
>NZ_JAVRCC020000081.1:0-24010 GCF_034530975.2 Nostoc sp. DedQUE07
TCATATTTTTACTTCCTAGCTTTATCGTAAGCGATCATCCGGACATGATATAATATACCGTTACCGTTAACGTCTCGAAAAAGTCTCAGATCGGAATCATCACCAGCACTAATCTCGTTAAGAGACAAGTTAACGTTTCTGGTACTGCTGATTTGGAACTGATAGATATCAGTAGGGTCTGGTGTTTCAAAAGAAAAGTGAGAAGGGGTGCTAGACAGAGTACCAAGATTGAAATTAGTCATTTTTTTGTTTTTTTGGTGTAAATAGTTATTTGCTTAAAGTAAGATTAGTTTTAGTTAAGCCTGATGTAATTTTTTGTCTAGAGTGTGGAGTAAAAGCGGCAAAGTTCAGGTATGATTCTCTGCCGCTTGCATCATTTGCATACTCTTGAAAGCATTGCCGTACAAAGCTTTCAAGTACTATTCACCACTGTTAATGCCTAAACTTAAGCAGGGACAGAGAACTGGCTAAAAGACACATTATAGTTAGTGTTGCCAGTGAATTCAGTTACCTGCAAGAAGTAGTCACCAGGAGTGTTAATGTTGGAAATCAGTTCTGAAGTAATACCTGCATTAGTAGAGCTTCCAATTACCTCACCTGCGTCAACAATGCGATTGTTGTTAGAGTCTCGAATCACCCGGATATCAGCATCGCTGCTTAATCCTTCCAATCTGATGTCGACACTCTCACGAAATCCCAAAGAGAAGCTGTAAACATCAGTAGCGTTAGTGTTATTGACGTTACCTGTACGAGTGGTATTACCTGACAAGTGACCAAGTACAAATTCTTTGGGAAGAAGGTTGCTAGAACTAGCTGAAATCGGAAAAGTTCCAGCAGGTTCAGTCGCAGACAAGGCTAAATCGTAACTGACATTTCCGGAACTACCTGGAGCAAAGCGAGATACTTCCGCAAAAAAAGTACCTGAGCTAGTTTTAAAGTTAATCGCCTCATCTTGGTTGCTTCCGCGATTGGAAACAATTCCAACTTTTCGGTCGAAGTCGTCTAGTACGCCGTTATTGTTCGCATCTCTAAACAGTCGAAGATCGGCATCATCACCCGCGCTAATGTCTGTCAGAGAAAGGTTGATATTTTTGCCACTGGTAATTTTGAACTGAAAGACATCTGTGGGATCGGATGTAGTTAAATCAAAGTTATTCTTAACAACAGGAGTGCTACCGAGTGTACCAAGATTGAAAAGTGCCATTTTTTTTGTCCTTTAGATATTGATTGTAATGCGGTCAAGTTCGTTCAGATAAAGTTATGGTTTGCACAGATGTAAATCTTCGATTTAAATCAAGATTTACTGGAATTTAGTGGCTTAGAGTTTGATGAAAATAAAGATTATTTATTATTTTCAATAGAGTCTTAGCTGTTTGGTTTTGTGCTTGCTGTGTTCAGAACTTGTTGTTTAACCATGAATCTAAATTAAACTGTTTTTTCAATAAGCACAGCATGAAAAAGACTTCTATAGTTAGGTGTTTGTGAAAGTAAATTCCAAGTGCTTTGTATTGTTTAGTCATAAAAAGTCTTATGACTCACCATTGGCGTAATCGAGAATGAGTTTGATGAAATAACAGATGTGTGAAGAATTAGGCAAAAGCTTGTATCAAGGCGATGGTATACTAGACAATGCATTCCTGTACGCCACGAGGTTATTAGGAACATTCTTAGTACGCCATATGAACAGAAGTTCATTAGTGCTTCGAGTCGGCTACCGATTCACCTTCATCCCGACGACGAGATTGCTCAACGCCTTTATAGTGAGCCGAACCGCAAAACCGAAGCATGGCATATTTTGTGGGCAGCACCGAATGCCAGCATTTTAGCAGGTGTAAAAATTGGTGTAGTTGTTGCTGGAGGAAAACTCCCCTCTTGGTAGTCGTACCCTTCGGGGGAAGCAAGCTACGCATAGCGTCCCGTAGGGAAGGGAGTCGAAACACTGTTTCCTGCCGTGACCAAACGGAACAGGGGTTTAGGACAAGAACACCAAATTTTCTTGTTTTGTGGCTCTTATTAAGGAAGGGTGCTACTCCGATCTTAATAAAACTTCCAGCATAGCTGCCTCCCGCCTACTTAAACTTCATCATCGGCGTGGTGGCAGACAAAAATGCTCTCTATTTAGCAATATTCAACGAATGGTTCCGTTATTCTCTTATATAACCTGATTTTAAGTATTTATCTTTTGTTTGCTAATGCTTATTGACTAATAAATGATTTTAAAAAATTTACTTAAACAATTGATATAAATAAAATGTTCATAACAACCACTTTCTCGTGTGGCAGATTTATGATAGTTATTAGGCACCTAAATATAATGCTTTTTTTTAGATAACCTGGCAAAGATTGGTAATGTATATGCCATAATGTCACGAGCTAGGGGTATATAAACTTATTGTTATACTTCATCACGTAAGTGGGGAAGGTATCAGTATTGGCTACGAAAAAACATAATGCTACTAGCTCGAACCGATTGATGAACGATCGGGTCAAAACTCTTGCTATATCTGGAAACCCAATATTTGGGTCTGGATTTAGTCTATAGCAAGGGTTGATTGAGTTATGGATAGGGAGGAAATTTGATGAAGTTGTTAGATTTAGAGAATCCTGAGGTTAAATTGACCTCTAAAACAGATAGTAATTTTGTGGACTTAACAGCAGCACACCCACGACCATTGTTAAAGCGATCGCACTGGCAAACTTTAAATGGGCTGTGGAAATTCGCATTTGATGACCAAGGAAAATGTGTTGAACCCAGCGATTTTAGCGAATGGTGTCATCATATAGAAGTTCCTTATGCGCCCGAATCTACCAAAAGTGGGATTAACGATCGCGGTTTTCATCCAAACTGCTGGTACGAGCGAGAATTTGAAACACCATCAGGGGACGGCAGATTACTGTTACACTTTGGTGCTGTGGACTATCGCGCTCGTGTGTGGGTAAACGATAAATATATAGCCGAGCATGAAGGCGGACACACCTCTTTCACTCTCGATATAACCCATGCTTTAAATGACACTGGTACAACCAAGGTAACAGTGTGGGCGCAAGACGATCCGCACGACCTCGCCAAACCTCGTGGTAAACAAGATTGGCAGTTGAAACCCCATAGTATTTGGTATCCTCGCACAAGCGGTATTTGGCAGACAGTCTGGCTGGAACGCGTAGGTGAGGCTTATATCGGTAATCTTCGTTGGATTCCCGATTGCGAACGCTGGGAAATTGGGTTTGAACTTGGGCTGGCTGGCAATTTACCTACTTCAAATGTACAAATCAAAATTAAACTCAGCGCTGGCGATCGCCTGTTAGCAAGCGATACCTATGAAGTATTCAATGGGGAAATTAGCCGCCGCATTGTTCTGAGCGATCCGGGTATTGACGACTGCCGTAATGAATTACTGTGGAGTCCAGAAAAGCCGACGCTGATAGATGCCCAAATTCAGCTATGGGATAAAGATCGTCTGTTAGATGAAGTGCAATCTTATACAGCGATGCGGACTGTCAGCGTCCAGCGCGATCGCTTTATGCTCAACGGTCGCCCCTACTATCTGAGGTTAGTTCTCGACCAAGGTTATTGGCCTGAGACATTAATGACTCCACCTAATGACGAAGCATTACGACGTGATGTAGAACTCGTAAAAGCTATGGGTTTTAACGGAGTACGCAAACACCAAAAAATTGAAGACCCCCGCTTTTTATATTGGGCAGACGTTTTAGGGTTGTTAGTATGGGAGGAGATGCCCAGCGCTTACCGCTTCACACCGAAAGCTGTGGAACGGATGACCCGTGAATGGACGGAAATTATCAAGCGAGATGTTAGCCATCCTTGTATTGTGGCGTGGGTGCCGTTTAATGAATCTTGGGGAGTGCCAAATTTGACTGAAACGGCGGCTCATCGTAACTACGTCTTGGCAATGTATCATCTGACTAAGACTCTCGATCCGACTCGCCCAGTAATTGGTAACGATGGTTGGGAAAGTACCGATACCGACATCCTCGCTATTCACGACTATGAACGACATCCTGAACGATTAGCCCATCGCTACAGACCGGATATTCAAGTATCGGATCTATTTGAGCGTAGCCGTCCTGGGGGACGTATTCTCACCTTGGATAACTATCCCCATCAAGGACAACCAGTGATGTTAACTGAATTTGGTGGTATCGCCTATGCCCCTCTTGACGAACCTAATGCCGATCAAGCTTGGGGATATGAAAACTGCTCGAATATCTCCGAATTAGAAATGAAATATGCTGCTCTCTTGGAAACCGTTAATAACATTGAGCTATTTAGCGGATTCTGTTACACACAATTAACTGATACCTTCCAAGAAGCTAACGGTTTATTGTACGGCGATCGCACGCCGAAATTTCCCATTGAGGCAATCCGCGCAGCAACCCTCTCAGGACAAGGTTTATGTACTCCCACAAGCTGTTAAAGCCCGACGGACGCAAACTCAAATTATACAGTCGCTACCCAATTACTAGTCAGTTAGAAGCCCCTAGCCCTAGTAATGAGCCAGTGCAAGCTAATCCCCACTTGCGCTGGCACCCCTTGCGGGGCGAATGGGTAGCTTATGCTAGTCACCGTCAAGGGCGGACATTCATGCCGCCTCCAGAATACAATCCCCTCGCACCTACCACCAACCCTGAGTTCCCAACGGAACTACCACAAGGTAAGTATGATGTGGCAGTGTTTGATAACCGCTTTCCCTCAATGAGTCCGACAGCCAACAATCCACCCGATACCATCGTGGAAACGTTACCAGCTAATGGAGCCTGTGAGGTAGTGGTTTTTACTCAAGATGCCCGCGCCTCTCTCAGTTCCTTACAGTTGGATCATCTAGATTTGCTGTTGTCAGTGTGGGGCGATCGCACCCGCGAACTCGGACTAAATCCCCAAATCCAATACGTGCTGCCCTTTGAAAATAAAGGTGTAGAGGTGGGTGTAACATTGCACCATCCCCACGGGCAAATTTACGCCTATCCTTTTATACCGCCTGTTCCAGCGCGAATGCTGTCGATGCAGCAGGAGTATTATGAAGAACATCGGCGGGGTTTACTGCAAGACTTGATTCAAAAAGAAATTGCAGACGATCGACGGATTATTTATCAAGATGAGTATGCGATCGCATTTGTCCCAGTTTGCGCTCGTTACCCCTATGAAGTCTGGCTTGCACCAAAAGAGCCAGTTAGCACTTTTATGGATCTTACTCCACAGCAACGTTGGGGACTTGCCAAAGCGTTAAAAACTGTCACTCTCAAGTATGACGGTTTGTGGAATCGCCCATTTCCTTACTTGATGGCTTGGTTCCAAGCACCAACTGACGGTTTAGCTCATCCCGAAGCGCATTTACACGCCGAGTTTTTTCCACCATACCGGACAAGCGAAAGGCTGAAATATCTCGCGGGAACTGAACTCGCAGCGGGGATGTTTGCCAATGATGCCTTACCGGAAGAGAAAGCGAAGGAACTACAAGCCGTGGTGGTAAACATTGAAGAACCGATTTCGGTGTGACAGGGTTTGGAACTGTAACTTAATTTCTGAACAAACCAACGCATAAATTGGAAGTTTGTCCACCTATTGAATTAGTTCATCAACAAACTGTCTTAACCGTTCCTTCTAATCGGGGACGGTTTTTAACTTTTCTGTAATCCCGTTTCACGTTAATAATATAAAAAACAGATTGAACTAAAAATTGAGATATATTTCTTCGCTCCATTTCTGTCTGTGCATGACGAGAAATTTTATACTTCATTTTTATTCTGTTTTCTTATCAAGCATGGTTTTATTTAAGCAGAAGATAAATACTAATTGCTTTTTATTTAGTGGATTGTGTAGAGACTCGAAGTTTCGCATCTCTACAGTCCTATCTATGGTTCTCCAAAAAATTCTTAACCGAACTGTATTTGTTGATAATTTTTCAATTTAATCCGAAAGAAACTCTGCCTTTCTACTGCTTCTTATAAATTACAACTACATATTTAAGGTATGTCTATGCTAACTAAAAAATATTTAGTCAGCAAAGCAAGTTTTGTTTTGTAAATGGAGTTAAATAGCTATTTAGCTATTTAACTATTAAAAATAAGTATTGCAAAAATTTTACAAAGATGTGAGCTAATACTTTTAGATAAAGTCAACAATTACGAAGAAATATTTCGTTTTTTATATCGATTTGTGTCAGATAGAGGATAAAATGCCTACTGGGCAAGCGTTTTCTGATAAAAAACAGATATTGCCTAAAAAATCGCAAGTTACCTGTGGCTGCTAATGCCGCTAGGAACTTCCTTCAGAGAACACGCATCAAAGGAGCCGAAGAAGCATGTTCACACACGTCAAGTCCACCATTAGACACATTGCGCCTGATAACTTACGCGGACGTAGTTTAATCAAGGTGGTCTATGTCGTGCTTGAGTCCCAGTACCAAAGCGCATTGTCGCAAGCGGTTCGCACGATTAACGCGAACAATCCTAACTTGGCGATTGAAATCAGCGGGTACTTGATTGAGGAACTCCGCGACCCAGAGAACTATGAGGAGTTCAAACGAGAAATCGAGAGTGCGAATATCTTCATCGCTTCCCTCATTTTCATCGAAGACTTAGCACAGAAAGTAGTAGCAGCAGTAGAACCACACCGCGATCGCTTGGATGTTTCCGTTGTCTTTCCCTCGATGCCAGAAGTAATGCGCCTGAGTAAAATGGGTAGCTTTTCTTTGGCACAGTTGGGTCAGTCAAAAAGTGCGATCGCCCAATTCATGCGGAAACGCAAAGAAAAATCCGGCGCGGGATTCCAAGATGGAATGCTGAAGCTTTTGCGAACGCTGCCGCAAGTGCTGAAGTTTTTACCAATGGATAAGGCACAGGATGCCCGAAATTTCATGCTCAGTTTTCAGTATTGGCTAGGTGGTTCTCCAGAAAATCTGGAAAACTTCTTGCTGATGCTAGCTGATAAATACGTATTTAAAGGTTTAGAGAAACAAATTGCACCTTCTACATATCAACAGCCAGTTGTTTATCCCGATTTAGGGATTTGGCATCCTTTGGCTCCCAGTATGTTTGAAGATGTCAGAGAGTACCTCAATTGGTACACAGCTCGTAAGGATATTTCTAACGATCTCAAAGATCCCCTCGCTCCTTGTGTAGGGTTAGTATTGCAACGCACTCACCTAGTTACAGGCGATGATGCCCATTATGTAGCAATGGTGCAAGAGTTGGAAGCACTAGGCGCACGGGTATTACCTGTGTTTGCTGGTGGTTTGGATTTCTCCAAGCCTGTGGATGCTTACTTCTATGAACCAAATACCAATACACAGTTGGTAGATGCAGTGATATCGCTAACTGGTTTTGCTTTAGTGGGTGGCCCAGCCAGACAAGATCATCCCAAGGCAATTGAGTCACTCAAACGCTTAAACCGTCCTTATATGGTGGCATTACCCTTAGTATTCCAAACCACAGAAGAGTGGATGGATAGCGATTTAGGGTTACATCCAATTCAAGTAGCTTTGCAAATTGCGATTCCTGAATTGGATGGGGCAATTGAACCGATAATTTTATCAGGTAGAGATGGGGCTACAGGGAAAGCGATCGCACTGCGCGATCGGGTTGAAGCTGTAGCCGAACGCGCCTTAAAATGGGCAAATCTGCGCCGCAAACCGAAGCTGGAGAAAAAAGTCGCCATCACCGTTTTCAGCTTTCCGCCAGATAAAGGCAACGTCGGAACCGCCGCTTATTTGGATGTATTCGGCTCCATCTACGAGGTGATGAAAGCCCTCAAAAATAACGGCTACGACTTACCAGAATTGCCAGAATCAGCCGAAGCGTTGATGCAAGAAGTCATCCATGACGCACAGGCGCAGTACAACAGCCCAGAACTGAACGTTGCTTACAAAATGTCGGTTCCTGAGTATGAGGCGCTGACCCCATATTCTCAACGCTTAGAGGAAAACTGGGGGCCACCTCCCGGACATCTCAACAGCGATGGGCAAAATCTGCTAATTTATGGTAAGCAATTTGGTAATGTCTTCATCGGTGTCCAACCTACATTTGGTTACGAAGGCGACCCGATGCGGCTGTTGTTCTCCCGTTCAGCTAGTCCTCACCACGGTTTTGCTGCTTACTACACTTATTTAGAGCAAGTTTGGAAAGCTGACGCTGTACTGCATTTTGGTACACACGGTTCCTTGGAATTCATGCCAGGTAAACAGATGGGGATGTCTGGTGATTGTTATCCAGACAACTTGATTGGCTCAATTCCCAACTTGTATTACTATGCAGCGAATAATCCGAGTGAAGCGACAATTGCCAAACGCCGGAGTTATGCCGAAACAATTTCTTACTTGACACCGCCAGCAGAAAATGCTGGGTTGTATAAAGGTTTGAAGGAACTTAGCGAATTAATTGCTTCCTACCAAACCTTAAAAGATAGCGGACGCGGTGTTCCCATTGTTAACAGCATCATGGATAAATGCCGGATCGTGAATCTGGATAAGGATATTGACCTGCCAGAAACCGATGCCAGAGATATGAGTGCCGAAGACCGGGATAATATTGTTGGCAACGTCTACCGCAAGTTGATGGAAATCGAGTCGCGGTTGTTGCCTTGTGGGTTGCACGTCATTGGGAAACCGCCAAGTGCAGAAGAAGCGATCGCAACTCTGGTCAACATTGCTAGTCTAGATCGTCAAGAAGAAGGACTTCAAGGCTTACCGGGAATTATCGCCAATAGCATTGGGCGTAATATTGACGATATTTACCAAAATAATGACAGAGGCATTTTAGAAGATGTCCAGTTATTGCAAGATATCACTTTGGCAACCCGTGCAGCAGTAACTGCCCTTGTCCAAGAGCAAATCGACGCCGAAGGACGAGTTTCCCTAGTTTCCCGGTTGAATTTCTTCAACATGGGCAAAAAAGAACCTTGGGTGGAATCATTGCATAAAGCAGGTTATCCCAAAGTTGATACCGCAGCCCTAAAACCCCTATTTGAGTATTTGGAATTCTGCCTTCAGCAAGTTTGTGCCGACAACGAACTCGGAGCATTACTCAAAGGCTTAGAAGGTGAGTACGTCCTACCCGGCCCTGGTGGCGATCCCATCCGCAACCCGGATGTATTACCCACGGGTAAGAATATCCATGCACTCGATCCGCAATCCATCCCCACAACAGCAGCAGTCCAATCAGCCAAAATCGTCGTAGACAGGCTTTTAGCACGTAACAAAGCCGAAAACGAAGGAAAATGGCCAGAAACCATCGCCTGCGTCCTTTGGGGAACCGATAACATCAAAACTTACGGCGAATCCCTAGCGCAAATTATGTGGATGGTGGGCGTGCGTCCAGTTCCAGATGCCTTGGGACGGGTGAACAAGTTGGAATTGATACCTTTAGAAGAGTTGGGAAGACCCAGAATTGATGTGGTAATCAACTGTTCTGGTGTATTCCGCGACTTGTTCATCAACCAAATGAACCTGCTAGACCAAGGCGTGAAGATGGCAGCCGAGGCAGATGAACCCTTAGAAATGAACTTTGTTCGCAAACACGCTTTGCAACAAGCCGAAGACATGGGGATTAATCTGCGTCAAGCAGCGACGCGCGTTTTCTCCAATGCTTCTGGTTCCTATTCGTCAAATATCAACTTGGCGGTAGAAAACAGCACTTGGGATAGCGAAGCTGAGTTGCAGGAAATGTATCTCAACCGGAAATCCTTCTCCTTCAATTCCGATAACCCCGGAATTATGGACGAATCCCGGCAGATTTTTGAAAGTACATTGAAAACTGCTGATGCAACCTTCCAAAATTTGGATTCTTCCGAGATTAGCTTAACGGACGTTTCTCACTACTTCGATTCAGATCCCACAAAGCTTGTGGCAAGTCTGCGGGGTGATGGTAAAAAACCAGCATCTTATATTGCAGATACAACCACAGCTAACGCCCAAGTGCGGACATTATCAGAAACCGTGCGCTTGGATGCGCGTACCAAATTATTAAATCCCAAGTGGTACGAGGGAATGCTGAATCACGGTTACGAAGGTGTGCGCGAACTCTCCAAACGATTAGTAAACACAATGGGTTGGAGTGCGACAGCCGGTGCTGTAGATAACTGGATTTATGAGGATACTAACGAAACCTTCATCAAAGATGAAGAAATGCAGAAACGGTTGTTAAACCTTAATCCTCATTCTTTCCGTAAGGTTGTATCAACTTTATTGGAAGTAAATGGACGTGGTTATTGGGAGACTAGCGAGGAGAATTTAGATCGCCTACGCGAGTTATACCAAGAAGTTGAAGACCGGATTGAAGGGATAGACTAGTACTAATTAGGCAGGCGTTATACCTGCCTTTAGTCTTTTCTAGATATTTACTGCCAAATATTGGAATTTGAAATATCAGAGTATAGAATGGTACTTCCAGGGCGGGCATTTTGCCTGCCTTTAGCATTTTATAGGTATTTACTACTAAATATTGGAGTTTTAAATATGAGTAACGTTTTAAAAGAAGAGTTATCAAAGCAGGAATCCAGCCAAATACGTTCTAATATTGAGCGTATTATTTCAAGCTATAGACATATTTGGGATATTTATACAGAGTTATTACAAAATAGTGCAGATGCAATTATTGAGCAGTTTGGTGAGGAAAACATTAGTCAAGGTAAGATTGCACTTGAAATTAGTCCTGATGAAAGGATTATTACAATAATAGATAATGGTGTTGGTATAGAAGAATCAGCTATATCCAAGATACTGGTTACAGGTAAATCTCTAAAAAGGGAGCGAGATGCTGGAAAATTTGGGTTTATGGGTTATGGATTCACATTTGTTGCTTTCCAAAGTGAATATCTGCAAATAGAAAGTATCAAAAATAGAAAGAAGGCATCAAGAACTTACAGAAATTTATATAAATTTGTATATTCTGGTTCAGATATACCAAACTCTGAAGAAGAAGATTCTGGTGAACAGGCACAAGACGTTGATGAAAAAAATGGAACAAAAATCATACTTAAATTTCCATTAAGATTTCCTGAAGAGGTTGTAGAGGAATCTCTTGCAGCAACATTTCGTATAGCAAAATCAGATAAAACTATCATAGCAGTTCTAAGAACTCAATCTATTGTAGGAATATTAGATACAGTGTTTAATGCTGGTAGTTGTTTTGAATTTAGCTTAACAATTAGTGGAAAAAATGTACCGCTAAAGACTGGTTATTTAACTATTAGAGAAGTAGTTAAGTCAGTTTTGAATAGTGAATTACAATTTTATGATAGACTCACTCAGTATGAGAAGTTTGTAGAAGGAACAGAAAATTTACCGACAAACTTAAGAGATCAAGCAAGAAAAGCTATAGTATTGGATGAGACAATAGACGATATAAAAATTGGTACGATAAACCCGCTACATGCACGTATCTTTATTTCTGCAACTAGCAAATCTCATATTAATCAGTATAATGACCAATTTAGAAATGAAGATGGTATTTCCTATGATTTTGCTTTAGAACATGGACTTTGGCTTTCAATATGTGGAATGCCAATTGGTGTTTGCTTAGATCCATTTGAGCATAGTAACTATTTACCATATACAGTAATTGTTGACATAAAAGATATGTCAGTACGTAAAGAGTTAGATGCTGGTCGTAAGGGTATAAGTGCTTATCGAATGAAACAAATAGCTGAGACAGTTTTGGAAATATTAAAACAACGAAATTTCATAAAATATCGTCGCTATATCGTAGGTGGTGGCGACAGTAGGATTAATAATCCATTGTACGATGCTAAAGAAGAACTTACCCGTATATTTAAAGGTAAAAAATGGTTCAATTCAATTTTGACACAAAAATATTTTCCTCCTGTAGAAGAACAAGAAGTAATTAGCCTTTTTGTTGAATTAATAGCGCAAAGTTTTTTAAGAGGATATTATCTTAAAGTTCTTTCTGGTTATCAAGTTTATGATGGATTATATGAATACCGATTAGACCAAACAGAGCAAGTTGAGTATTCAGAAAATAATCATTTAGGAATTCATAAAAATATTTTTAATGCTAATGGAAAAAGTTTAAAAAAGAAATATTAATAGAATTTAAAAGAGAACTAATTGGTATATACAAAGATATTAGTTCAAACAAAAAAGATATCACTCATATTGATATTTTAGTTGTTTGGGATGTTAATTTTAAAGATAAAGAAAATCTGCAAAGAGATAAAGGCGATATTCTTACAGAAAAAGACATTACAACTAATGTATTTTATGGCGTGACACACCAATTATTTGGAGGCTCAAGACAACAACCTTTACCTATTATTGAACTCAAGAAAATTTTAGAACTAGTTTTGAATTATCAAGGATAAGTATAAAGCGATCGCTCACTCTTCCGCAATAGGCGATCGCTTAGTTTTTGAGATTTTCTGAAAGGCGATCGCACACTCTTACACAACAGCGATCGCTTTGTTTTTAAGGTTTTCTGCAAGGCGTAGGCGTAGCCCGTCGTAGACATCGTTCACTCTTCTACAACAAGCGATCGCAACAGACAAAAAGACTCAAACTATCAGTTGATCCAACACTAACACTGTTAACGCTGGTAAAGACGGCAACCGCGCATCATTTGTCAAGAAAAATGATGCACCTCTACGAATAGCAGTAGCCATTTGAATAGCATCTGGGGTTCTTAAGTTATAATTTGCCCTTAATTGTGCTGCATTTTCAGCAATGTCAGGGAAAACTTCTATAGTAGTTAAACCTTGGGAATTAAATAGAATTTCACGATATTGTTGAGCTAATGCTATGTTTCCTTGTCGCAAGGGATAGACTAATACTTCCGTGATAGTCAAAACTGATGTTACAAGGCTAAACTCACCACGAAACATAGCTTCAAAAAAAGCATCTGTAACATCCAAATAATTAGGATTTTCTTCAATAAAGTAAATTAGTGGAGCAGTATCCAAACCTACAATTTGCCCCTGTAGCTGGACTAGCCATTCCATGAATCACGTTCCTGATTAATGTATTCTTGAGCATCAACGCCATTCCAGATTTCTTTACCTAACCCACGTAATTCGAGGATGCTATGCTTTGGCTTAGGTGTCATCGTTACCTGTTGACGAATTAAGCTTGACAATTCTTCAATTAAGCGTACTTGCTCTTCAGGAGTTAGGCTTTGAGCTTGCAATAGTACTTCTTGATAATTAGACATAAAATATTCACTGCCACTTCTCTGGATTCTAAGTCAAATATACACAGACAGACTGCATTTCTTTATTTTACAAATAAACCTAGACAGGCTTGATATCTGCTTGTTTATCAGAATAACCATTGCGATCGCACTAACTCTTCCATAACAGCGATGTCTAACAAACAGCAAGCCGTTACGGGTCTAGGCTTTGTTTTTGAGGTTTTCTGCAAGGCGATCGCACTGTTGGGCATCAAAGCAGATGCAGCATTTGATTTGATGGACAAAATCTTGTCCGCTATATTTAAGGTGTACCAGTTGCTTCCTCACTCCAAGTTAATCAGTATGGATATCACAGCTACTTTGAACGAAATCGCAACTCTTAGTGTTGAAGATAGAATCCGTATTGTGCAGGCAATTTGGGATAGCATCGCAGCAGAGCAAGTTTACCCTGATTTAACCGATGCACAAAAGCAAGAGCTTGATCGTCGAACTGCTGACTATGATTCAAATCCAGACAATGTGCTGACTTGGGAGGAAATCAAAGCATCAATTAAGGGACAGCAATGAATTATGTCCTGGTATTTCGCCCAGAGGTTCGAGAAGAACTCAATGATGCACACAGTTGGTACGAGAGTCAGAAACCCGGTCTGGGTGATGAGTTTTTAGAGAGGATGATGTCTATGCCCAACTACTCTAAAAATGACATCATTTTGGTTTAGTATCCCTTTTGAGGTTTGTCCAGTTCAAAAGTTAGACCTGCTGTTGTTGTAAATGCACACACGTTTCTCAAGACATCTTAATTACACCCTTGACGAGCAAAACTGGAGCATTGCTAGAAGATGAGTTTGTCTTGTCTGAATGGTCCGCAGCAGGGCTAAAGTGCCTACAGCAGTCAAGAGAGGTTTATACACAGTGCATAAAAGCTTAATTGTAAAAGTGATTGGCAAGTTAGCTGATGCTGAAGTGTTAGAGCAGTCTTTACGGTGTTGGTTGGGGTTGTGATAGGAGTCTATAGCAGCATCGCAAAATTGAGAATTGAATGTTTATAAATAGCGATCGCTCATTTTTCTATACAGACGCTCTGCTACAGTGCAATCATAGAGTCCGCGATCGCTTTTGGAAATGTGGAAAGGTGCGTTAGCGTAGCTCACCGTAGGTAGCGCCTATAGTGGTATTTTCGCCAAGGGATAGTTTGAAAGTAGCTCAGGGAAAGATCAGGGAATACATAGATAATGGTGTGCCTTGGGTTGGTTAATTAATCGTAAATCTCGACAAGTAGAGATTTATCGGCAAGACCAAGAGGTAGAGGTATTGGAATCGCCTGTTACTTTGTCAGGAGAAGATGTTTTACAGGGGTTTATTTCAAACCTTGAGGCGATTTGGTAACTGACATAACCAATTTATTACAAACCAATAAAAGTAATTAATAAAACAGCGTGAGTATTATACCCAAAGAGATAAGTATAATTTGTGAGGACTTTAAATATAAAAAGACCAGCCTCCCACAGCTGGTCTAAAAAATATTTTTGCGTTGTCTTCTCAAGAGAGTTAAAACCCAATTACGCGTTCCTAAAATGCAACGGGCAACTTTTCTTAACAATATTGTAACAGCCAACACAGATTTTTCCAGAATATTCATCAAAAAAAGATATGGACAAAGCTTAAAAGCCTCTATCTATCAGGATAATTCAGCAGATCGCAAGGTATAGATGGCAGAGATAAAGGCAGACAAGGGAGAAAATTTTACCTTGTCTCCCTTATTCTTCTTATCCCCGCGTCAGTCTTAACCAATCGACTTCAACTTGACAGGCTACTGATGCTGGGAGCGATTTCTGCATCTGTTGGTGTTTCGCCCACGCGGAGGATTTTAGCCCCCAATTGCTGCAACTTGATATCAAGTCGATCGTAGCCGCGATCGAGGTGTTGTAAACCCTGAATTGTGGTTTGTCCTTCTGCCGCTAGTCCGGCGATGACTAAGGCTGCCGATGCTCGTAAGTCTGTACCTAATACTGGTGCGCCAGATAATTTTGGTACTCCCCGAACGAAAGCAGCATTGCCTTTGACACGAATATCTGCTCCCAAACGATTCAACTCTGAGGCATGACGCAAGCGATTTTCAAAGACGGATTCGTTAATTACGCTGTCGCCTTCTGCCACTGCTAGCAAAGCCATGAATGGTGCTTGCATATCTGTGGGGAAACCTGGATGGTATTGAGTTTCAATATCCGTTGCCTTAAGGGTTTCCGCTGGCAGAATGTGTAATTGGTTAGGCTTTTCATCAATTATTGTCACTCCAATATCCCGCAACTTGGCAATTACTGGGATGAGATGTTCTGGAGCCACTGGCGAGAGAAGAAGTTCTGAGCGGGTAATTGCTGCTGCTAGCAAAAACGTCCCAGCCTCAATGCGATCGGGAATAATGCTGTAGTCAACAGAATGCAACTTCGGGACTCCTTCGATAATAATTCTGCTAGTCCCCGCGCCCTTAATCTTCGCTCCCATCGCGTTACAGAAGTTAGCTAGATCGACTACTTCCGGTTCTCTGGCAGCATTTTCGATGATCGTTTCACCCTCTGCTAGGGTAGCCGCCATCATCAAATTTTCCGTAGCTCCAACGCTGGCAATGTCTAAGTAAATGTTCGCACCTTTTAATCTCCGGCTGCTGCCAGGGACGTAGGCATTACAAATGCCATGCTCAATTTGTACTTCTGCTCCCATTGCTTGCAGTCCTCGAACATGCAAGTCAACTGGTCTTGCCCCAATCGCACAACCGCCTGGTAACGGCATCTGTGCTACTCCCAGTCTTGCCAGAATGGCTCCAATGGCGAAAAAACTCGCTCTCAACTGGGTAACTAATTCGTAGGGAGCTTTTGATGTTTTAATGTCGCTGGCATTGATGTCTAAAATGTCACCTTGCCGGGTTAATTGCACACCCAAAGCCGATAACACCTGACCCATCCGCTCTACGTCCGCTAACAAAGGGACATTACGGATACGACAATCGCCCGGACACAGCAAGGCTCCAGCCATGATTACCAGTGCTGAATTTTTTGCCCCACTAATTTTTACATGACCCCGCAAAGGATGCCCACCCCAAATTTGCAAGACTGAGGAGTCTGCTTCTGGAGTAATTTTGGCATCTGGTAAGATGGTAGAAGGATTAATAAGCTTACCTCCAAAAGTAATACGTATTTTATATGTTTGAAGTTGGTTTTGATTCTACAGTAAAGATTCAAAATGTCCACGTTTTAAAGCACTGTTTGGTATAAAAAAAATTTTTTTTTGGTGAAAATGCAGGCTGTAAACAAGCAATAGCAGGCTTTTTGAGATTTTTAAAAAATTTAAAAAAATAATCAATCAGCAGTAGTTTTAAGCAAAATTAAATACTCAGTAAAATAACTTAAGTATTCTCTAAAAATCAATGCTGTACTGTCGAGTTAATATTTTGATTCGACCTTGTACCTGAAAAACACGTTTCCAGTTAGAAACTTTTAAGTAGGCATTATGCTTTTACTTGACAAAGGTAAAACATAACGCAATAATAAGAAATTGTCGATAAGCACAAATGCCAGCGGAACTGGCGGAATGGCAGACGCGCTAGATTCAGGTTCTAGTGCCGCAAGGCTTCCGGGTTCAAGTCCCGGGTTCCGCATACTATCTAAGTTAGGAGTTATAAGTTAAGAGTTATAAGTTGAAAAACAACTAAATTAACTCCTAACTATTAATTTCTAACTCTTAACTTTTTGATGTTGACCAGTTTACAGAATTCCCTAGTCAAACAAATTCGCAAGCTGCACTCCACCAAGGAGAGGCATAAGCAACAGTTATTTTTACTAGAAGGGACGCACTTGTTAGAAGAAGCTTGTGCGGTCAATTACCTGCTAGAAACAGTGTGTTGTACCCCAGATTGGCAAATCGCCCATCCTTCGCTGTGGGAAGAAGCTTGTAGCCGATGCGATCGCGCCGAAATTGTCAGTAGAGAAGTCTTGGATGCGATCGCTACCACAGTCCAACCGGATGGTGTGGTGGCAACGGCAAAACGAAGCCAACGCCAAACTCAACTACCATTGACTGGTTTAGTGCTAGCTTTAGAGACGATACAAGATCCCGGCAACCTGGGTACGATGATTCGCACCGCCGCCGCCGCGGGAGCATCAGGATTGTGGGTCAGTGGAGATAGTGTAGATTTAGATAGTCCTAAAGTTCTACGTGCTTCCGCAGGGCAATGGTTTCGCCTAGCAACAGCCGTAACCGAAGATTTAAAAGCGACAGTCCAACAAAGTCAGCAGGCAGGAATGCAGGTAGTGGCAACCTTACCCAATGCGACTTTAACTTATTGGGAAGTGGACTGGCGAAAACCCAGTATGATTTTACTGGGAAATGAAGGTGCTGGATTGTCAGCAGATTTAGCAGCGATCGCAGACCACCAAGTCAGAATTCCTTTGAGTCCTGGAGTGGAATCCTTGAATGTGGCGATCGCAGCCGCTTTAATGTTGTACGAAGCTCAACGGCAACTAATTTGTCAGTAATAAATTTTAACTTTTTACCCCAATTGGGTTTTTGTTATTTCTTCGAGATATTGTTCAATATCAGCAACTGCGTCCTCAAGAGCGGCTAAATCAATATCTATCAAGTCTTCATCGAGTTCGACTTCAGTGAAAGTACTACTATGCAGTTGGGGGATTTCTTCTTCCTCAGTCGAACTTTCTTGCAAGATATCCTCCAACTGTTCGAGGGATTCTTGAAACACTCGATCGACAGCACGCCGCTGTTCTGGCTGATTTTGCTCCATAATATTAACTTGAAAATCCTGATTTACTGACTTAATTTTGATTCTAGTTCCTACAGATTTAAATTTTGCACTTATAACATCATAGTTGTGTGCTGTATCAACTTTAGCAGTGGTTATGAAGAATATCGATAGCTGTCTCCAATTAACAGCAGGCAGATCGCGGAGCGTGTCTTAGACAAGGCAGAAGGCAGAAGGCAGAAGGCAGAAGGAAAAAATTATGATTGATTACTTTAGTTGTGGGTCATTACCCTGTTTAAAAAAAAGATATGGTACGAGCATCAAGTGCCGTGAGATATAAAATAAGTCCAATGCTTTTAAACATAGGTTACTCTTGCTTCCTGAACGCGATCGCTACAGGTACACTAAATCAAGTTTGGCTACGTTTAGGTAAGTTTTATAAAACAGGTCTAATACTTAATTTGATAGACTATCCTAAATTTGAAATTATAAAAACTGGTAGCTCAGGGCTGATAACTAATTATGAGTGAAGCCTTATTCTGTATCGAAAATCTGCAAGTTGCCTATCCTGGGCGAAGTGGAGAAAAAACAAGCTGGGCGGTTGATGATGTATCTTTCACCTTGAAACCAGGTGAAAGAATGGGATTGGTGGGAGAGTCAGGTTGTGGTAAATCAACTATCGGACGGGCAGTAATGCGTTTACTACCATCCTCTAGCCGGATTGAGGGACGGGTGACATTTCAAGGACAGTCCGTGTTTGACTTGACACCTAATCAGTTACGGAAATTTCGGGGAGAAGCGATCGCCTTAATTTTTCAAGATCCCATGACACGCCTCGATCCTTTGATGACCATTGGTAAGCATTGTATCGAAACCCTCCAGGCGCACTCACCAGAATTATCAACGCGGGAAGCTAAAGAAAAAGCACTTGCTACCTTGGCAAAAGTGAATATTCCAGTCAGTCGTTGGAATCAGTATCCTCATGAGTTTAGCGGTGGAATGCGACAACGGGTAGCGATCGCTTTAGCTTTACTTCTCAACCCCAAATTTATTGTTGCTGACGAACCCACTACCAGTTTAGATGTCACTGTTTCCGCGCAGATATTGCAAGAATTAACTCGCCTGTGCGGTGAAGAAAATATGGGATTGCTGCTGATTTCTCACGATTTAGCAATGGTGGCTGAGTACTGCGATCGCATTGGCGTGATGTACAACGGCAAAATGGTCGAAATGGGTTCTACAGAAACCGTATTTAGGCAACCTCAACATGAATATACGCGATCGCTTTTAAAAGCAGCATTACATATTCAAGCAGTAACTGATAGTGGAGAATTGATAATTGCAAATGACGAAGAAAAGCAATTACCGATTATTAATCAGCAATCTCCAATTTTGAGTGTTACAGAACTCAAGCAACACTACACTATAGAACCTAACTTTATCGAACGACTGCTTAACACACAAGCGCAGACAATTAAAGCAGTAGATGGAATCAACTTGGATCTTTATTCAGGAGAAATTCTCGGTTTAGTCGGGGAATCAGGTTGTGGTAAAAGCACACTATCACGAACAATATTGCAACTAATTCGTCCCACTAGTGGCAAAGTTGAGTTTTTAGGACAGGATTTAACTAAACTATCGCGTCAAGAAATTCGTTCCTCGCGGCGACAAATACAAATGGTTTTTCAAGACCCTCATGCTTGTCTCAATCCAGCAATGACAGTGGGACAAAGTATTGCAGATCCTTTATTTATCCACAATTTAGCCAATCCTGCCAAAGCAAAAGAACAGGTTTTGTGGATGCTAAATAAAGTTGGCTTAACACCGCCAGAAGTGTATTATGAGCGTTATCCATCGGATTTGTCTGGTGGGCAACAACAACGAGTAGCGATCGCTCGTGCTTTGATTACTCACCCGAAACTCTTAATCTGCGATGAACCAGTGAGTATGTTAGACGCCAGCGTTCAGTCGCAGGTGCTAGATTTGATGTTGCAATTAAAGGAAGAGTTTGAGTTAACTTATCTATTCATCACTCACGATCTTTGGTTAGCTCGATTTTTGTGCGATCGGATTGCCGTAATGAATGGTGGTAAAATTGTCGAACTTGGTCTGACAAAAAATATTTTTGCCAATCCTCAGCACCCTTATACCAAAACTTTACTAGCTGCTGCTCCCTTACTAGCACGCGCTTAACTAAAAAACTTTCAGTAAAAAAACACCCCATCATAGTAAGGGCGTAAAGCTTTGCGCCCTTACAAACCTAGAAATAATTTTAAATAATTTATTTTTTGCAAGTCCCTAAATAAAATCAGAAATTAGAAGTTTTAAACTCCTAATTCCTCACTCCTAACTCCTAACTATCTTCTCTTTCCTCAACTAATCTAGTTGGTTCTCCAGTCGAATTATAAAGTTCAACGAATCTTTTAAATAGCAATGCAGTCTCGTGATTTGAAGTTTTACTTAAGTTGAATAAACGCCCTATATTTTTTTCAGCTAAAGCTCTTAAATACGGCAAATCTTCAAATAGAGTCAAGCAAGAAGCAAAATGCAATATTATTTGTAATAATGGCTTTGGCCAGTCTAAGTCACTATAAATATCTATAAAAAATTGATGTTCTGAGTCATTTAACGGGAAAGCATGAAATATAACAATTATTCTTTTGTTATTGTAAACTGGGATACTTAGTTCAACAGTGTAAGGGCTGTGTAATATTAAATCCACCTCTACAATAGGTTGTCGCCAAATTCTCAAAGGATTAGCTGGTGAGTCTAATATTGTTTGAAATTTAATTATCCCACCAGTATTTGTGGGCTGAAAGTGGCTAATTTGAAAAATTTTTAGGTTGTTAAGGCTAAATTTATGAACTGTTTCCAAATGCTTTAAGCTCAATAGATGATAAATTTGGCAAATATAAGGAAACGGTAAAATATACTCCTGGCTTATCATGTGGAGCTTTTTTATTTGAAGCTTATTAGCTTGAGTGCGATCCAGATATTCTTGATACTGGCTGGGGTCTAAATCATTACTAGTGAAGCTTTCTTCCGGCTTTAGATATAACCAACTCACAAAAAAGAAAGAGGCTGTAAATAGCTGAAATATTTCTATAGGAGATAAATAACCATCGGCAAATGCGGCTATACTCCTATCAGTTATCCCAAAAAGCCAAGATGGAATCCCAAAAACCCAAATACTACTTTTTATTTGATCTATAAAAAGCGCTATTTCAACAATTTTTGAAATATTAGTATTTTTATTAGTACTAAATTTATCATTAATATTCAAACAATTAATAGACATAGTAATTTTGCTTAACTTTAATTGATTATTTTATATTAATTCTAAATAATAATAAATGAGATCAACCTCTATCTTTAGCTATATATAACTTGTATTTATTAAATAGAATTGAAACCCAGCTTTTATTAGGATAACGACAAGTGTAATTTTTTGTTATGTAAAATCCTAAAAAATCTATGTGTTCACTCAGGATAGAATTATTTGTAATCTATCCTGCTAAAGGAATTGAGATATTATTTTCTGATAGAAAGCTTGGAGTAGAAAGGAGTATATAAATCTTCAGATAAAAATTTTATTTGTTCTGGGATGATAAATTTATCTATTTCTCTAGCATGAGTACTGAATCATGCTAGAAAAATAAAAAGTTATAAATTAAAAAGTTTCTCTGTTAAATAAAATACATGAAGTAGGGTGTTGTAATTTTGCTCTAGTTATAACAGCAGTGGTGGCTTTTATAGTGGCGCATTGCATACTTGGTACTAAGGTTAGACATTATCTTATCTAAGGTAGACTATCTCTATCTGACAAAGTATCTGTGACAATTACGATAGAAACCGTAGAATTGCTACTATTAACACTGTATTATTCTTAAATATTTTCTGAAGATTTTTTCTGAGACGGTAGCAATGACCATTCGCCATGCGACTGAAACTGACTTGCCTGCAATTGTGGCAATTTACAACACTGCAATTCCTAGCCGCATGGCAACCGCTGACTTAGAACCAGTATCTGTGGAAAGTCGCCTTGCTTGGTTTAAAGGGCGATCGCCTTCACAACGCCCACTTTGGGTAATCGAAGTAGAAGGAGTAATTGCTGGATGGCTTAGTTTCCAATCCTTTTATGGGCGACCTGCCTATAGTAAGACTGCCGAAATCAGTATTTATATCGCCCCTAGCTTTCATCGATGTGGGTTGGGACGACAACTCTTAGCACAAGCAATTAGCGAAAGTCCTAGTTTGGGTATAAAGAGCCTAGTATGCTTCATTTTTGCCCACAATCAGCCCAGTTTAAAACTCTTTGAGACATTTGGTTTTCAACGCTGGGGACATTTGCCTAAAATTGCCGAACTTGATAGCGTTGAACGGGACTTAGTAATCATGGGGCTGCAAATTAGTAAACCTGTTGTTTAAAGCGATCGCTATTTTCTGAGACTTGTAAATTAAGTTTGGTAACAAACGATCTGAATTTATTGCCCGTAACCATTGCCATGATTCTCAGGTAATTCTTAGATAATTAGTAAGCGATCGCTTTTTTCTCATTTTTTCTAATTTCAGATTGTAGTCTAACCAAAATCCACTATTTTCAACTGTGTCTACAAACTAGTTGATTGAACTCGCTATCACATTACAAGAAAGATATTGTGTTAGGCTTTGAGCCTCCAAAAATGCCAGGACTTAAGCAATTGGCACAGTGCGATCGCTAGCCAGTAGTACATAGGACTTGCTGAAAAAGTAACAAAAAGCCTTGTGCTTTTAAATCTCCTGATTCATTGAGGAGCTTCATAGAGAAATAAAGCAACTAACTGGCATTGAATCATCTCAATGCCGTCAAGCCCGTCTTCATAGAAATCATATTGCTTGAGTTATCTTAGTTTGGCTAAGACTGAAAAGTTTAGCTTATCAAACAGGTAAAACTATTTACAAGCTCAAGTACAATTTGCTTTCTAATTATTTAATTGAGCAACTAAAACGTCCAGATATTGCGATGTCTTCTGTGTAGTTTTTGGGTGCTCGGTGCGCTTCGCACACCATTGCTTGTGCCAGTTGCATAAGTCCTGAATGCGACATTACAATGACTTTGCAGTAGGATGATTTGCCTCTTTCTATTTAAAGTACAATCCTCATACTTAAATCTAACCACTTCGATTGAGTAATCGGCGCGCTGCTAGAAATATAGTCAACACCAGTTTCCGCCACAGCGCGAATCGTTTCCAAAGTCACATTCCCCGAAGCTTCAATTTTTACCTGTCTCTCTTGTTGGTGAATCAACTCTACCGCCTGGCACATTAGATCCAAAGGCATATTGTCTAGCATAATAATGTCAGCCTTGTGCTGCAAAGCTTCTTTCACTTGCTCTAAACTTTCAGTCTCTACCTCTATAGTCAAGGGATAAGGAATCTGAGAACGAATACGGGTAACAGCTTCTCCAATTCCGCCAGCCGCCGCAATGTGATTATCCTTAATCATCACCGCATCATCCAACCCCATGCGGTGATTAATCGCCCCACCCAAAGCAGTCGCGTACTTTTCTAACAGTCTTAGCCCTGGCGTAGTTTTACGCGTATCCACCAACTGAGCAGGTAAATCAGCAATTTTCTCTACATATATATTAGTCAGCGTAGCAATTCCACTTAACCGCATAGCCAAATTGAGTGCGACTCGTTCCCCCATCAGCAGCGCATCCAGCGAACCATGAATTTCAGCTACCACCTGTCCCGGCTCACACCATGCACCTTCAGCCGCAACCGCCACAAAGCTAACTTTTTCATTCAAAATCTGAAACACCCTAGCTGCAACTGGTAAGCCAGCAATTATCCCTGAAGCTTTAGCCATCCATTTAGCAGAGCCTAGGGTCACATCTTCTACTAGTAAAGTATTTGTAGTGCGATCGCCCCTACCAATATCCTCCAATAACCAGCTACGCAAAAGAGGATCTAAAACCAGCCAGGGAGGCAAAACAGCAGAATTGCTCACAAATTTATTGTTTTCTTAGAGACTTCCAGCAATACTATAGCCTAAAACTCTTGCCATCCAAGGCTTTGATAGTGATGCAGAAGCCATCCAAAAATATTTTGGGAAAAATAGTTG
>NZ_JAVRCC020000082.1:0-23733 GCF_034530975.2 Nostoc sp. DedQUE07
CTCTAATTCCTTTTGATTTGCGTTCTCTCATATCGCTTTTAGTCTAAACTCCAGTGAGATAGTAGCTGGATTTTTGCTATTTTGTACTAGTCTGATATAAACTAATTTTTTGCTCTAACCACGCTGTTATTTGATACTCCTTTGCTAGGCTACGTTAGATCTAAGCTGAAGCCAATTTACTTACTAGCCGTCTATATTTCATGCGTGTTACCATACAAGTACATTTATATTAAAAAATGTAATGTGTTTTTACATAAAGGCAAATTAAACTGATTGCGAACCTTTATAGGTTCAAGACTCAAATCATGCAATTTTATGATTGCTAATCTTCTATTATTCCCAAAATTGACTATTATTTAGAGCAAGAATTAATTGTTAATTAAAGTTTTGAACTAGCTTATGTAAAGATTCATCCAGTCTTTATAAGTATGTGTTTTCACTGTCCAAAGTCTATCTCTGAAGTGCTTCCATTGTTTATAGAATGGCACAATTGCTCTATTCCTTACCCTGAACGAATTAACTCCTCTTGTCTTTTCAAAATCAGCAAACCGAGACTGAATATATTAGTATATTGTATAAATTTTTTGTAAAGATATAAAAATCAATGTTCTTACATAATATGATAGTGATTGTTAGCTTACTAATCAATACTTGTATTAGTAGTAACGCAAAACGAAATTAACCAAAATTAAGCCCTAAAAATGTAAAGTAACTAAATCAAGGATAAAGTTGTGATTTATCCTGTTTTTGCTCTCACTATAATATCAATTTAAGTTAAAATTGCGGCTTACAAAAGTATATAGTTTACTTCAGATATTGAAGAAATCAGCAGCAATGTATTAACTAAGAATTAACGCAAATATTAATATCGTAAAGTAGACTTTATTAGCACTGTAGTCAAAATTCTGAGAACAATTTTCTGTAAAAAAATAGTCTTTTTATAAAAGTTTAGATATATTATGACGATGGAATCTTTACCAAGTTTTGAAGAAGTAAATATTCAGAAATACTTAGAAGTTCTTCGACGGCGTTGGCTACCTCTAGTTGGAATTTTCACTATATCTGTTAGCCTTGGATGCTTGTATGCATTTTCACTAAAACCTTCATACAAGGCAGAAGGAAGTTTGATGATTAAAACAAATCGCTCTTCTTCACTCACAGGCTTACCAGATGACATAGGACGCCTAGAAGCTTTAAATGTGAACGACAATCCCCTGGAAACTCAGGTGAGAGTTATTGGATCGAATCCAGTAATTGAGAAAACGATTAATTCCCTCAATCTTAAAGATAGCCAAGGCAAACTGCTCTCGATTCCCGATTTGGCAAAACAACTAAAAATAGAAGGAATTAAAGGCACTGATGTTGTACAACTTTCTTATAAAGGTGGCGATCCAGAACTAGCTGCCAAAATCGTTAATGAAGTTATTGACAGTTATATCGATCTAAATATCAAGGCTAATCAGAATGAAGCGCGAACAGCCAAACAGGTTCTTGTAACGGAAGTACCTAAAGCTGAGGAAGTTGTCAGAAGAGCCGAATCAAAACTGCGGCTATTTAAAGAAACGAATAAAGTTGTTGTTTTGGAACAAGAAGCAGCCGCAGCAGTCGATACCATTTCTAAGTTAGGAAATCAAATTTCTCAAGCTTTAGCTCAACTAGATGATGTGAAGGGTCGTCTAGAACAGTTAAGCAGTGAAGCTCAGATAGATTCACGGCAAGGTGTAATCGAATCTGAATTGAGTCAAGCACCTGGAGTTCAGAAAGTGCTAGCCCAACTTCAAGAAACAGAAAGCCAACTTGCACTAGAGCGTACCCGTTTTTCACCTGAACACCCTACAATTACTAACTTAGAAGAAAAAGTCTTAGCTCTTAAGAACTTGTTAAAAGAGCGGACAGGACAAGTAGCTGGTGGAGCACAGATAACACAGGGAAGTTTACAGGTTGGACAACTGCGGCAAAGCCTAATTGCAGATATTACTCGTGCTCAGGCAGAACGTGTTGGTCTGGAGAGACAAATTGTCACACTCAAACAACAGCAAAATGCCTATATCAAACGAGCAAATAATTTGCCAAGGCTAGAACAAAGTCAACGAGAGCTAGAACGGAAACTGCAAGCAGCTCAAACGACTTACGAAACACTCTTAAAGAAACGCCAAGAGATTGATATTGCACAGAATCAAAAGATTCCTAATGCTCGTGTTATTTCCTATGCTTTAACCCCTGATAAAGCAGAAGGGCCTCGGAAAATGCTGTTTATTATTGGTGGAGCAGGAGTTGGTTTTTTCTTAGGTATCATTGTCGCCTTTACTTTAGATTTGATAGATCGCTCAGTGAAGACCGTCAAAGAAGCCAAAGAAGTCTTGAGATACAGTGTTTTGGGAGTGATTCCTACACAAGGTAGAAATGGTAAAGATCATTCTTCTATACCAGGACTGGATAGAGCCATTCCCAAAGTTATTGGCAGAGATATTCCTTACTTCCCTGTTGGTAATGCATATCAAATACTACAAGTGAACTTGAAGTTCCTCTGTTCTGATAAACCGCTCAAAAGCATTGTAATTACAAGTTCCGTTGCCAAAGAAGGAAAGTCTGACGTATCTGCAAATTTAGCTGTGACTATGGCTCAGGCGGGGCGTAGGGTGTTATTGGTGGATGCAGATATGCGTCATCCCATACAGCATCATATCTGGGGGCTAACAAATACAATGGGATTAAGTAATGTACTAATTAATCAAGCTTCTTTAGATACAGTTGTTCAGGAAGTCATGCCTAATCTGGAAGTTCTTACTTCTGGAGTTTTGCCTCCCAATCCAGTGGCAATGCTAGATTCTCAACGTATGGCAACATTAATTAGTAACTTTGGGAGAGATTACGATCTTGTAATTTTTGATACTCCTCCATTGTCAGGAATAGCAGATGCTGCTGTTTTAAGCACTTTGACTGACGGTATCTTATTAATCGTTCGTCCTGGAGTGGTTGACTTGAACAGTGCAAATGCAGCTAAAGAGTTTTTAACTCAGTCAGGTCAGAAGGTATTAGGAATAGTCATCAATGGTGTGAATAATAAAAATGAACCTAATAATTATTTTTATGATACTAAAAAACGACAAATTGAACAAGATTTGGTATTTTCTAGCAGCTTAACTAAATTTCACCAAGAGCGTTAAGTTTTTTTAGAAATTGTGAAAGCTAGCATCACTACAACTATCTCAATCTAATTTTTTGACTATAGTAATAATGGATAAAATTAAAATTAAAACTTCTTGTTTAATTAATAATTACAATTATGCTGAATTTTTATTTGAGGCAATTGATAGCGCTTTAAATCAGACAGTCAAATTTGATGAAATTATCATTGTTGATGATGCATCTACAGATAATTCTGTGGAAATTATCAATAAATTTACTCAATTAGCTAATGTTAAGGCTATTTTTAAAGAACAAAATCAAGGACAATTATCATCTTTTAATGAAGGTTTTTTAGCTGCTACTGGTGACATTCTATTTTTTTTAGATGCCGATGATATTTATGAACCTCAATATTTAGAAAACGCCCTAATTTTTTACAATAGACGCAGTGAATGTGATTTTGTATTTTGTGCGTATAAAAAATTTGGAGCAGTAGAAGGCATATTTCAAGACGATCTAGTTGATTTAGATTTGGGTTATTCAGTAATTAAAACTTTATATAATGGTGAATGGATTGGTTCTATAACTTCAACATTATCAATACGTAGAGAAATAGTCAGAAAATTTTTACCTATTCCAAATTTAGAAGATTGGCGTGTAAGGGCTGATGACTGTTTGGTATGGGGAGCTTCTTTGGTGGGGGCTAAAAAGTTTTATATGTCTAAACCTTTAGTAAAGTATAGAATACATGATAATAATAAATATCATAATAATACTTTTTTAAAGGTAGACAAAAACTATGAATACAAAAGATTATGGAAACGTAATTCACTGTTTAATTACATTATGCAAAAAAACAATTTTAGCTCTCCATTATTTTTAGCTTTTACATCTATCAATGAGTTCCAAACAATACCATGCCCAAAATCTAAAGATTTTGTTATTTACTTGAAAATAATATTTTTATTTGAGCATAGTTTATATTGGAAAATCAAAGGCATTGTTTTCTTATTTAGCTATTTCTTTAAAATTTTGATCGATGGTAAATTAAAAACCTTGTAGGTGATAAATAATGTGAATTTTGGAATAAATAAACTTTATTTTGTATATGAGAATATTATAAATTTACATAAGCGAGATTGATAGGTATAAAAAACATCATATGATTAATTTATAAAAATAATGTTAAGCAAATTAAAAATTAAAAACTTATCGAAATTTAAATCTCGTTCTGGGCTGCGTGCAATTATTGCTAATACAGGTTGGTTATTTGCTGATCGCATTCTACGTATGGGTGCAAGCTTAGTTGTAGGAGTATGGGTAGCGCGTTATTTAGGAGTGCAACAGTATGGTCTATTTAACTATGCTTTAGCTTTTGTTGCCTTATTTAGCCCAATTTTTACTCTCGGACTAGACGACGTAGTAGTTCGCCATCTTGTTCGTCAATCATCAAATAAAGAGGAAATTTTAGGAACTACTTTTTGGCTAAAATTTTTGGGTGGAATTGCTTCTGTTTTATTGGCAGTTAGCACGATGTTTTTCTTAGGTGAGCATGAAACACTAAAGATATGGCTAGTGGCAATTTTAGGAATAGCAGGAGTTTTTAGGGCATCTGATACTATTGAACTGTGGTTTCAATCACGGGTACAGTCGAAATACAGTGTAATAGCTAAAAACACAGCATTTCTACTAAATACTGTCATTAAAATCGCACTAATTTTAACAAAAGCACCATTGCTAGCTTTTGCTTTGGTAACATTAGCAGAATTTGCAATGAGTGCAATTGGTTTACTGATTGTTTACCAAGTCAAAGGATCTTCTTTGTGGTTATGGCGTTGGAGCATTGCGGCGGCCAAAACTCTTTTGAAAGAGAGTTTACCTCTAATTTTTTCGGGGTTCGCCATCATGATTTTTATGAGAATAGATCAGGTGATGTTAGGTCAAATGATCGGAGATAGTGAGGTTGGAGTTTATTCTGCTGCTGTGCGTATTTCTGAAATTTGGTATTTTATTCCAGGGGCTATTGTTTCTTCTGTTGCTCCGGCAATTTATGCAGCAAAAGAAAAATCAGAAAGTCTTTACTATCAGCGAATAGGACAATTATTCAGTCTAATGACATGTATATCTTTAGCAATTGCTCTTCCAATGTCCTTTTTATCTGACAAGATAATTATAGTGATGTTTGGAAGTGGATATGCAGATGCAGGAGCAATATTAGCAGTTCATATTTGGACTTCTTTGTTTGTATTTATGGGTCTTGCAACATCACCTTGGTTTATTGCTGAAGGTTTGAACCACGTTTCTTTAGGTAAAACTTTATTTGGAGCAATACTAAACATTATTCTCAATTTATTACTTATTCCTAAATATGCAGGACTTGGAGCTGCGATCGCAACAATAATATCTCAAGCTGCTGCTGCTTTTATATGCAACGCATTTGATTCCAGAACACAAAAACTTTTTAAGATTCAGGTGCGATCGCTTATTCATTTTTACAAATACTGATCGTTATTATTTAACTTTTATATGATGCAAACACCAGTAACTTTTATTATTTTTAAACGCCCCCAAATAACAGAAAAAGTTTTTGAAGCCATTCGCCAAGTAAAACCAACAAAACTTTTTGTAATTGCAGATGGGCCCCGCACTGACCGCGAAGGTGAGGCAGAAAAATGTGAAGCGACTAGGGCAATTATTGAGAAAGTTGATTGGGATTGTGAAGTAATAAAAAATTACTCTGATATTAACTTAGGTTGTGCAAAACGGGTATCAAGTGGTTTAGATTGGGTCTTTAATAATGTTGAAGAAACAATTATTTTAGAAGATGATTGTATCCCTCACCCAACTTTTTTTAGGTTTAGCGAGGAACTGCTGGAAAAATATAGAAATGATACCAGAATCGCCACAATTTCTGCTCAAAATCTTCAACTTGGACAAAAACGTACAAATTATAGTTACTATTTTTCTCGCTACAACCACTGCTGGGGTTGGGCAAGTTGGAGACGTGCTTGGCAACATTATGATTTGACTATCAAACTCTGGAAAGAGGTGCAAGCAGAAAACCTTTTACATGACATTCTTATAGATCAAAAAACGGTAAATTCTTGGCAACGAATATTTCAATCTGTTTATGACAATCCTACAGGTATAACCTGGGATTACCAATGGACGTTTGCTTGTTGGATGCAGGGAAGCTTAAGTATTATTCCCAATGTCAATTTAATCTCTAACGTTGGTGTTGGTGCAGACGCAACTCATTTCAATTCAAATCAAGAATTTTCTTTTATCAATATGCCCATGCAGGCGATGGAATTTGCCTTAAAGCATCCACCATTTATTGTCAGGAATGTAGAAGCAGATAAATTTATACAAAAAACAGTTTATAAAGCAAATGTATTAGATATTCTTAAAGAAGAAGTAAAGAAAAGATTGAATTATTCAACGATAAAAAATAGAGCAATTAAATTTCAGAAATGAAAATAAAACTAACAGAAAAAATATTAACTATTTTGCTACTACTAATTTCTGTAGGGGCATTAACAATACACCCTGCACAAGAAGTTTCAATGTCTACACTTGGAGGTGATAAGCTAGATACCTTGTTCAATATAGTTTCATATTTAATCCTATTTTATTTCCTAATTTTATACTGGAAAGGTTTTATTTATGTAATTATTAGAAGTCCACTACAGTTTTCATTACTAGCAATAGTTATATTTTCTCTTTTATGGTCAGAAGACCTAAGTTCTAGTCTCACTTATTTAAGAGGTCTAATCCGAATATATTTTCTTGCCATCTATTTAGCAATGCGTTATCCCCTTAAGGAACAAATTAAGCTGATAGCTTGGGCACTTGGGGTAGCTGCATCATTATCTATGCTATTTTCTGCATTCGTACCAGGTTATATTCACGAATCACCTGAGTTACTAGGTATGTGGAGTGGAATTTATGGTCATAAAAATGAATTAGGTTACATGATGGCTTGGAGTGCAGGAGTTTTTTTGCACCTGGCTCTTAGTGGTCATCGATATCGTTGGTTGATGTGGGCATTATGTGGGATATCTATATGTCTAATTATCCTTTCACGTTCAACAACATCTTTAACGATTTTATTGACAATGATATTACTTTTACCTGTCTATAGATCCCTGAAGAAAACTAATTATAAGTTACAATTTATTACGATCACTTCAACTTTGATGTTGCTGATGATTTCTTCAATATTACTTCTCAATAATGCCGAAACTGTAGTTGGTACTTCTGGTAAAGACCTTACCTTCAATGGACGCTCTGATCTTTGGGAGCTAGTAATTTCTAAGATTTTGGAGAGACCTTGGTTAGGTTATGGATTTTCGGGATTTTGGACTAGTAATGCTGCATCCAAATTAAGAGCTACTTACGATTGGGCAAGTAACGCCCATAATGGTTTTTTAGAATTATTATTAGAATTGGGATTCTTAGGGTTTTTGACTTTTGCAGCAGGGTTTGTCCGGTTTTTCGTAATGGCACTGACTCGAATTATTTCTATCGCTAAAAAGCCAGAAGATTATTGGCCAATGCAGATGCTAATTATCATTGTCATAGTGAATTTTTCAGAAGCCAGATTATTAACTCCTAGCTGGAATTGGTTAATGTATATCACCACATCATTATCTTTGACTATTGAATCTCAACGAAATTATAAAAAGATTTTATTCAATTAGTTTTTATGACAATCAGAAATAGTTTTAGTGAATATTAAGTTAAGAAAAATGAAAATTTTACATATTAGTACCCATGATATTAGTGGCGGTGCAGCTAGGGCTGCATATCGTTTACACACAGGTTTACAAAATATAGGACTACAGTCACAAATGTTAGTACAGGAAAAATCTAGTAATGATAAAACAATAGTTGCACCTAAAGTTAGACTGTTTCAAGGCATCGCTAAGGCAAAGCTGACAGTTGAAAGTTTGCCATTAAAGCTTTATCGTCAAAAGAAAAATACCCCATTTTTTACTCAATGGTTGCCAGATAGAGTTATTCCTAAAGTTGCTCAGATTAATCCAGATATAATCAATCTGCATTGGATTAGCGGAGGTTTTATGCAAATAGAAACCTTTGCTAAACTGAAGCGCCCTTTAGTTTGGACTCTCCATGATATGTGGGGGTTTACTGGAGGATGTCACGTTACTGGAGAATGCGATCGCTACAAAGTATCCTGCGGGGCTTGTCCTCAACTCAACAGTGGTAATGAATGGGATTTATCCCGTTGGGTATGGCAACGCAAAGCAAAAGCTTGGAAAAATTTAAATTTAACCCTGGTTTCACCAAGTTCTTGGCTAGCAGAGTGCGCTTGTTCCAGTTCTTTATTCCAGAATTTGCGAATTGAGGTAATTCCTCACGGATTAGATACTCAAAAATATCGACCGATTAATCAATATTTTGCCCGCGAAGCACTCAATCTACCTCAAAATAAAAAGCTGATACTATTTGGAGCTATAGAAGCGACAAGCGATAAAAATAAAGGATTTCATTTGTTGCAACCAGCTTTACAAGAATTGAGTAAATCTGGCTGGAAAGATGACTTGGAAGTTGTGATTTTTGGAGCATCTCAACCCGAAAATCCACCTGATTTAGGCTTCAAAACCCACTATTTGGGACACTTGCACGATGCTATATCTTTAGCAACTGTTTACTCAGCTGCTGATGTAATGCTTGTACCATCTCTTCAAGAATCTTTTGGACAGACAGCTTCAGAATCATTCGCTTGTGGTACTCCAGTTGTGGCGTTTAATTCTACTGGCTTAAAAGATATTGTCGATCATCAGCAGAACGGCTATTTGGCTAAACCTTATGAAGTTGAGGATTTTGCCAAAGGAATTACCTGGGTTCTTCAAAATGAACAGAGATTGCAAAAACTTTCATTTTATGCACGTGAGAAAGCCGAGCAAAAATTTACCCTGGAACTTCAAGCACGTCGTTATTCAGCCTTGTTTCAGGAAATATTGATGATAGTAAATAAATCTTCATTGAGTAATTAACTTATTAAATCAATACTTCATACTATGTCAATACCTATAGCTTTTATAATTTGTACAGAACCTGGTCGTTTAGAAGGTCAATCTTTGATGCTTGCAGAAAGTATTCGTAAGTTCTGCGGCGAATTGAAAAATACACCTATATATAGTTTCCATCCTAGAGTAGGTGAACCGATTTTAAAGCAAACCCAACAAGCCTTTGAAGCATTGCAGGTGACTCATCAACAAATCCCGATAAATCGAGAATTCCATGAATATTATTTAGCTAATAAACCCCTAGTTTGTGCCTATGCAGAAGAAAATATCGATGCAGAAATATTGGTTTTTTTAGACAGTGACAAATGCTTTTTTTCTGAACCAAAAGAATTTTTATTGCCCGTAGATTGTAATGTGCGGATGCGTCCTGAGTATGGACAAGGAATTGGTTCTACAGGTTTGCAAGATCCTCAAGAATGGTATTGGCAAAAACTATATGAAGTACTGGGAGTAAAGCGTGAGGTATTTGTTGACACACCCATTGGTAATAAAAGAATCAGAGCCTACTGGAATTCTGGTTTGATTGCTGTAAGAAAAAGTGCGGGTATATTTAGAACTTGGAAAGATAACTTTGAAAAAGTAATGCGCTTGGATATTACTCCTCCCCAGGGTATTTATTTTGTTGAGCAGTCTGTTTTGTCTGTAACTTTATGTGCCTTGGAAGAAAACGTTGAACATCTTCCCCCTAATTATAGTTATCCATTACCTTTACATAACCGTTTATCAAAAGAACTACAAATTAAACATTGGGATGATATTGTATCCATTCATTATTTCAACTTATTTTTTTATAACGATTGGCATGGGCAAATAAAAAATTTGAAAAACTTTAATGTCAATTCAAAGAAATATCAATGGTTATCTGAAGAGGTTGTCAGACTTAATATGCCTCGTGTATCAGTTTGGCATAGATATTTGTTGGGAGTCAGAAGAATGGAACAAAAACTAAAAAGCTTTAACTTAGATATTAATTTCAGTAGATGGATAGAAAACAGGGTGAAATTTTAAACTGAAATCACGATATATGAAATTTAAAATTTTGACAATTGAGATTATGAATAAAATCCATCCAAAACGTATCTAAATTTATTATTTAGATTAACTCTTTTTGTACATATTATTATCAGGAAAATGAGATGAAGAAAGCGAATATAGCTGTAATTATGACATGTTATAACAGACGGAATACAACTCTTGCCTGTCTAAATGCTTTATATCAGCAAAAAAATTGTTGTGATGTTTATTTAACTGATGATGGGAGTTCTGATGGGACTACAGAGGCTGTTAAAGCAGAATATCCAGAAGTACAAATTCTTCAAGGTAATGGCAATTTATTTTGGGTGGGAGGAATGCATCTAGCTTTTAGTGAGGCAATCAAATATCAATACGATTATTATCTGTGGTTGAATGATGACACATTTTTGGAAGCCAATGCTGTGAGTAAACTATTACAGGTTCATCAAAATTTGACAGAACTTGGTTATCGAGACTCAATTGTAGTTGGTTCAACTAAAGACTCAATTACAGGAAAAGCAACCTATGGAGGAGCGGTAAAATCTAAAAAGTGGTATTCTAATAAATTTGAATTTTTAGAACCAAGCTCCGTTATCCAACAATGCGATGCTATGTATGGTAACTGCGTGCTAATTCCTAAAAGTGTTGCTGCCAAAGTTGGTAATATTGATACAGCTTTTGTTCATAGTTTAGGAGATTTAGATTATGCTCTGAGAGCGCGTAAATTGGGTTGTAAAATATGGGTAGCTCCTGGGTATATTGGTACTTGCACTAAAAATTCTATCCGCAATAGTTGGGCAGATACCAATTTAAATCTCTTAGAACGCTTGAAAAAAGTACTACAAATCAAAGCTTTTCCATTGAAATCATGGACTATATTTTGTAGCAGACACTCTGGGCCATTCTGGATATTGTACTGGTTCTTACCCTATATTAGAGCAATTATTGGTTACAAAAATTTAGCAACTTCTCCGACATTTTCTGAGGATATTAATCAAAGTAACTCAGAAGCTTAATAATTGCACGATAGTTATTGATGGATGCTATTTAGAGAAATTATAACTATCTTAATCATTTGAGAAATGTAATTTAAAATTATAAAACAATCAACAATTATTTTATGGGTAAACGCTTACTGATTGTTTCAACCCTCGATTCTAGTCAGCCATTTGGTGCATTTACTAGACCTTTTTATCTAGGACAATATCTTACTAAATATTTTGATGTTTTTCAGCTAGGTTTAGATTGTTCATCTGTTAATTATGCACCTTCTTTTTCTACTGGATCGAGAAGCTTGAAGTCATATATTCAATCCATAGAAAAGTGCATCGACGAGTTTTGTCCAGACATTGTGTATGCTCAAGAAACACTACCTGGATTGGCTGCTTTAATTTCACTAAAGCTTAGAAAACACAGTAGCTCCTCTCTTGTCTTAGATTTTCATACATTTTCGCCTTATGAATACTGGATGCGCTTGTTTTCAGTTGCCAATCCTTTCAAAGAGTTTGCACAATGTATTAAGACATATATTGCTCAGGGAATTTTAATATTTTCTGGTAGTCCAATTATTGCAGCAGGTGAATCAATTCCTAAACTAATTTCCCAATGGTATGGAAAAACTCCACAACAAATTTATTCTATCGGGAATGGAGTTACTGAAGACTTACTCAATACTGAAGTTTTTCCAGATAAAGACCCCTATCAGGCATTCAGACCAGCTAAAATAGTCGTTATCATTGCTCCCAAAACATTTCAATTTCCAACTAATGATATGTCTGTATCAATGGCTATTGAGGTTGCTAAATACCTTGAAAATTATCAGAAAAAAGTACATTTTGTTGTCATTGGTAGGGATAGTAGCGATATTTCAGAACCAATACCCTCTAATATTTATTTTTTAGGCTTTTTACCTAAAAGGGAAGATTTTATCGCCCATTTGAAATATGCAGATATTGCTTTACTGCCATTTTCAAAACAAGCAGTAGCAGGTGGCGCTCGCAATAAAGCACTAGATTATTTCGCTAGTAGAAAATTAGTTGTATCAACGCCAGAAGGTTTGCGAGGTTTAGAAGAATTTCGCCACTTGGAACATCTGTTAGTAACAGGATACTCTAGCGAAGAAGTCGCTAACACAATACTGGATGCTGTTTCAAATATTGATAAATATCAATCACTTGTAGATACAGCATATAGTTTAATTACCGAAAAGTATTCGTGGAATGCAAAAGCACAAAATATTGCAGACATCCTTCTAAGGATAAGTGCTTTTTAGTTATATTCAAAAAATAATTTTTAACTAAAAAAAGAGATATTTCAATATTTAATTATTTTCGTATTGAAATATTGCTGATTGATTTTACAACACTCACTTTGACTTTGAAATAACATCTCATATTTATCAAAAGAAAAATAAGATATGAAAAAGCGATTTTCTTATAAAATTATTGGTACTCAAGTAGATGCACTGTCTATCCTTGACTTAAATTCATTGATTAAAGAATCTATTGATCGGGATGAAAAATGGATTATTGCTAATCACAACTTACATAGTCTTTATCTCTTCCATAACGATCTAAAAATGCAAGCTTTTTATTCCAAGGCAGAATATACCCATATTGATAGTATGCCTTTGGTGTTTATTGGAAAGCTATTGGGTTTTCCAATTAAACGCGAACAAAGAGTAACCTATGCTGACTGGGTATGTCCTCTAATGGCAGAAGCTGCTACTAAAGGCTGGCGTGTATTCTATTTAGGTTCAAAGCCAGGAGTTGCTGAAACAGCAGCAAATATTTTATGCCAGAAATTTCCTGGTTTACAGATTGCTTGCGCTCATGGCTATATTGATATAGATAAAGATAGTCAAGAAAATCTCGCCACTGTAGCTGCAATTAATGCTTACAAACCTCATATATTAATGGTGGGAATGGGTATGCCACGCCAAGAGTATTGGATTTACGAAAATCTTGAACATCTTCATACCAATACTATTTTGACTAGTGGAGCCTGTATGGACTATATAGCAGGAGCAATACCTACTCCTCCTCGCTGGATGGGAAAGGTGGGATTAGAATGGTTGTATCGCTTGTTGTCTGAACCGAAAAGACTTTGGAGACGTTACTTACTAGAGCCTTGGTTTGTTGGCACATTATTTTTACGAGAAATTTGGAGTATCTCAAGTAAACGAAAAAAAAATAACCTCCTGGTATTTATAAGTACGAAATTTCAAAAGTTCGTAGCTTGATCGAGTCTCTTAGACTCTTACCAGTAGGTCGCTCAATTTGTCACGGATTTATGAAATGTTGTACTAAGGTTTAATGATTGATTAGTCAGGAAGCCTTATTCAACTTTCATAATCGTGAATAACTAAAAATATTTGCATTTATTTTGTTTAGAATAATACTTAAAAACCCTATAGCAGTTACCGGCATAGTGAGGTACATTTTCAAAGCTACTAAGCTTGGTAAACAAGATTTGGGTGTACCTCAGTTGCTGAGTAAATACTATGTTTATGCCTAAGTGGAGTATTAAGTTGATTCCTGAAAAGCCTGGGCTATAGCATCGCGAGCTGGTTTAGATTGCAGGTTCTCATCGAAGGGAAGCGGACGCAGAAATTTCCAGAGACTTGGATTGTTTCTAAAGGTTTTTCTTGGCATCCATTCAGGGTGACGTATCCAGGTATGACGGTCGGTAAGTCCCCATGTAATCACAGTATCGACTTGATTCTCAAAGCACAGGTCAAGATATCGCTTGTAACTATCGGCTACCATTTGGTCTAGGCTTTTGATACTATCGGGTAGCGGGGTATCAATGATAATATCTAATTCTGTAATTATTGGTTTCACTTCAAGATCGTTAAGCCGTTTTAAGACCGAATTAAGTCCTTTCTCGTCAAAAGGATATGCAGTAGAAAACCATAGATGTGATTGGAGACCTGCCCCATCAATTTTTACGCCACTATTCTTCAGATATTCGACCATTTTTAAGAAACGATCTGATTTCCATGTAGCGCCTTCGATGCCGAAATCGTTTAGGTAAAATTTCTTGCTGTTATCAACTGAAGCGGCAATTAAAAATAAGTCTCGAATCAATTCTGGTTTTACCCCTTTACGCAAACCGATTGTTGCATTATCAGTTTCATTTTCACTATCAGCAATAATTTCATTGGCAATATCCCATGACTTTAAAACGGGACTATTGCGATAATGCCCCATGACTCCTTTGACATGGCGTTCGATCATCTTAAGTGTAGGAGGGTATGTTGCCCAGTCTGGTCTTCCCATATGCCAGAAAAGAGTATGCCCGTGCAATTCTATCTTATGTTTTTGGCAGAAATTAGCGATCGCATCTGCTGATTCAAAGGTAAATTGTCCTGGCTGTGGTTCAGTGGCGTCCCATTTTAATTCACCATTCGGTGTCACAATCGAACATTCACGAGCCATGAGGTCCGCGTAATCCTTATCTTTGAGCAAAAATTCACTAGAAATTGCTGCACCATAACGCTTTCCTTTGGCGGCAGCTAATTGCCGAAGGGGAGAATTTAAATTTTTACTTGTATAATCTGCTGCAATAGCATTCGTGTTTTGGTCTTGTTTTTGGTTATCCTTTTGTAAAAACCCCATAGTTAATAAGGCAGAAAGGGTTGTGTATCCTGCTCTCCTTAAAAAATTTCTCCGATAAGTCATAAATTACACTTAATAAAAAATCCATTGATTATTATTTTACCGTATAAAAATGTATTGATTCTTATTTGACCATTCTACCTCCAGAATTTACGGAGTTTTTCCAAATCAAATCATAGTTTCATACTTAAGTGGCAAAGATGAAAATTGAGAAATATTACATCTAGGGCAAAACTAGATTAAACTATAACGCATGTTCGATTTAGATCGAAAGTTATGGGGTGATGAAACAATTGATTTTATGGAACAATGTGCGTTATTATGCAAAATGCTTACGGCATATTTGCCGCAATATAGGGTAATAGTGAAGAGTTAGATTTGATAACTAAATAACAAAATATTTATCTCTAACAATTATTAATTATTTGATATTTATTGATGGCTAATAATTTGTTTATCCGCGATTAACTCAGTAGATAAAAAATTTAGAGAGAGTAAAAAAGATTGTTTAAAAGCTATCAAAAAAGCTTTCAATAAAGGGTTAGTTGCATTAGTAATTGCAGCTACTGCTATTACGGGTGGAATTATTGTTTATGGGATTTCTCAGTTTGGGTTAGTTGGTCAACCTGAGAAATCTGAGCCAGTAGAAACCACGCCCAAAAGTCAAAAAGTGGCTGCGTTAGGACGACTAGAACCGGAGGCTGAGGTAATTAGCTTGTTTGCGCCCTTGGCATTGGATGGCGATCGGGTTAAAGCCGGACAGGTGGTAGCAATTTTAGATGCACGCGAGCGATCGCTTGCAAACTGCTGTACTACAAGCTCAACAACAAGTCAGAGTTGCTCAAGCTAAACTCGCTCAAGTGCAAGCTGGAGCAAAAGCAGGAGAAATTCAGGCCCAACAGGCAAGTGTTGAACGTCTCCAGGCCCAATCCCAAGGAGACAGAATAGCGCGAAGCTAGCTAAAGAACAAGGATGTACGATTTTGCTAGTTACCCACGACAATCGATCCTCGATATTGCCGATCGGATCATTTATATTATATGGAAGATGGTCAACTGAAGACTGGCAGCAAGTAATACCAATTCGTAGTTCGTCAAACTTACTTAAGAATGGCTGTTTAAAAGTCATTTATAAAGTCAAAGTCAAGATAAAATTGAATTTAGTAAGCAAAATACCTAATTGCTTTCTCAAAATACTTAAATGCTTTATCAAAATGCTTAAATGCTTGCTCATTTCAGTAGATTCAGCAAGTAAAAAGGCATATTGCTTTATCAAAATGCTTAAATGCTTTCTCATTTCGGTAGATTCAGCAAGCAAAAAGGCATATTACTTTCTCAAAGTGCTTAAATGCTTTCTCATTTCAGTACATCGCGCATTCATTTTGGCGTATCGTTGAGCCATTAGCTAGCGATGTCTACGACGGGCTACGCCTACACCTTCAATTCATTCAGCAAGAATCCTGCAACGGCTGACTGTACTAATATAGTTGTGTAAATTAGGTTTCTAACTCTTGTGATGTCAACTCAGTTTTCATGGACTAAACAGTGGTATCCTATTATTCCTTTAAGCTACTTAGATAATTTGAATCCTACTCCTATCACTCTTCTGGGGAAAAAATTGGTGATTTGGAGAGACAAAAATCAAAAGTGGATAGTAATGGATGATGTTTGTCCTCATAAGTTGGTGCGACTATCTATGGGAAGCGTCACTGAAGATGGAAACTTAATGTGTAGACATCACGGTTGGTGTTTTGATGGTGAAGGTAAATGCACTAAAATTCCCATGTTGGCTAGTAGCCAAGCAGAAGTAACTGCTTGTGATAGTTTCAGGTCAAGAGTTACAACATATCCTACACAAATTATCCAAGAATTGCTTTGGGTATGGGCAGATGATAGTTCAACAGCCTTTGAGGATTGTAATTCAAAGCAGCCAGCTACCATCCCTGCATCAGAACTAGATATATCTTCCTCCTCCTGGCAGATGACAGAAGTTCCGGTTGGTTACACTGTGTCTGTTGAAAGTACTTTTGATCCTTCTCATGCAGAATTTCTTCATGAAGGAATAGGTCTTTTTTCACCTAAAACAGCTGTGCCTATGGAATATTTTGAATCTGTTGGAGAAATATCTGCTCAAGAAGGTTTTACTCTCAAACATCAAGGCTACAATCTCTTCAACAAAGATATGGAGGCGATACGAAAGTTTACTCCACCCTGTTCTAATACTACTATATATCGTTACCCCAACGGCAAAACTAATATTTTTCAGTTGTATTTTGTTCCTACACAACCAGGTTATTGTAAGTATATTGGCAAGTTGATTTCTGATGGAAGTGCAGTTAAAAGAAATTTTTGGTTTAAGATTCTCCCAAAGGATTTACAAACTGGGTTACAGCACTTATCCACATACAAGCTAAGTGACCAAGATTTATCAGCTATGCATTCGCAGGAAGTGAATCAGTCATCATTAGATAAAAAATGGCAAAAGGCATACTTTATGCCTTCTCCTTCTGACGTAGGTATTATAACTTTCAGAAAATGGCTAGATGAATTTGCTGGAGGTAGTCCTTCATGGCAAGGATGCCAAGAAGGCAGTATTAAACAATTGAATGATGAACAACTATATGACCGATGGCATAGACATACAAAGCATTGCCCAAGTTGTCGTAATTCTGTGGTTTTTCTAGAAAAGGTACAAACCTTTAGTAATATTGGCATTCTGGTATTTGCACTATTAACACTAGTTTTTGTTTCAATAGGTGTGAACGTAAGTCTAGTGATTATATCAACAATAATTGCATTCTTGAGTTATTTTTTATCAGATAAATCTAACAATATCAAACAACTTTTTTTTAGTAGTATTCCCCAGAGAGGTTTACCTTTGGTTAAACTTTATGGCAGCAATAAGAAAATCTATGAATAAGGAATCGCCTCAGTTCATCAGCCATATTGTTTCCAGTTTGCGGTCAATTGAGGGAATTATAGCGATCGCACTGGGTGGTTCACGGGCACGAGGCAACCATACCCTAAAGTCAGATGTAGATTTGGGGATTTATTACAATCCAGAAAAACCACCCGATTTAATTGCTCTAAATCGCCTCGCTTGTGAGCTTGATGATAACCATCGCGTAAATTTGATTACTGCGATCGGGGGATGGGGAAAGTGGATTAACGGTGGTGGTTGGCTAAAGGTTCAAGGTGTAGGTGTGGATTTTCTCTATCGCGATTTGGTGAAGGTAAATCGTGTCATTGATGATTGCCATAACGGGCGCATTACAATTGATTATCAACCAGGACACCCTCATGGGTTTGTGTCCTCTATTTATATGGGGGAAATTGCTCTTTGTCAGCCACTTTACGACCCCGATGGTGTTTTAGAAGCTTTGAAGGTAAAAACAAAACCGTATCCAGTTGGGCTGAAACAGGCAACTATTGATACTTTCGCCTGGGAAATAAGTTTTTCGCTGTTGGTCGCAAAAAAGGCGATCGCACGCGATGATGTTGTTTACGCAGCAGGTTGTTGTTTCCGCAGTGTGGCGTGTATGAATCAAGTTTTATTCGCGCTCAATGAAGATTACTTGTTGAATGAAAAGGGAGCAATCGCAGTTGCTAATAAGTTCGCTATTTGCCCGCAGAACTATCAACAACGGGTTGAGCAAGCGTTTGCACTTTTAGCTGCCGATGCAAAATCAATAACTGAGGCGATCGCGATTCTTGAAGCGATTGAGGATGATTTGAGTCAATGGTATGGAAATCGGCGATTAACAATGTAATATTCCCGTCCCTGTACCCCACAAAAAAGAATAAATTATCTAAAAGTCTTTTAAAACAAAGACTTTGGCCATTGAGTACATTATTAATACATATTAATAGATGCAGTATTGCAGATGAGATATTAATAGATGCAGTATTGATTGAAAGTTAATTTAAGAGCCTAAAGGTATCAACAAACTATGCTTTAAACACGGAGTAAATCCTACCGTGAAATTTTTAATGCAAATAATACACTTACTTTCTAGTACTGGCTATTTCTGATTCTTATATTCACGTGTTCTGAATAATGCAGCTTAAAGGCGGGGACAAAAATCATATTATGAACAAAACCTTTGCAACCATCGACGGGAATGAGGCTGTCGCCCGTGTTGCTTACAAATTAAATGAAGTGATTGCCATTTATCCCATCACCCCCTCTTCAGCAATGGGTGAATGGGCAGATGCTTGGTCAGCAGAAGGTCGTCCCAACCTCTGGGGTACTATTCCTAGCGTCGTGCAGATGCAGAGCGAAGGGGGAGCTGCTGGTGCTGTACATGGCGCTTTGCAAACAGGTTCTCTGAGTACCACCTTCACGGCATCTCAGGGATTATTGTTGATGATACCCAACTTCTACAAAATTGCTGGTGAGTTGACTAGCGCCGTGGTTCACGTTGCTGCCCGCTCTTTGGCTACTCATGCTTTATCAATTTTTGGCGACCATAGCGACGTAATGGCAGCTCGTGCGACTGGCTTTGCTCTGCTGTGTTCCGCTTCGGTGCAGGAAAGTCAAGATTTTGCTCTTATTGCTCATGCTGCTACCCTAGAGACGCGAGTCTCCTTTATGCATTTCTTTGATGGCTTCCGCACATCACATGAAGTGCAGAAAGTCAAACTGCTCTCAGATGATGATTTGCGATCGCTCATCCACGATAACTTAATACTCGCTCACCGCAGCCGCGCCCTCACCCCAGATCGTCCAGTATTGCGCGGGACTGCCCAAAACCCCGATGTCTACTTCCAAGGACGTGAAGGTGCTAACCCTTATTACAACGCCTGTCCAGAAATTGTCCAGCGGATCATGGATGAATTTGGAGAACGCACGGGAAGGCATTATCAAATTTATGAATATTACGGCGCTAAGGATGCCGATCGCGTTATTGTTCTGATGGGTTCAGGTTGTGAAACCGTCCATGAAACAGTAGATTACCTGAACGCCCGTGGTGAAAAACTTGGTGTAGTGAAAGTGCGACTTTACCGCCCCTTTGATGTCCAAAGGTTTGTTGCAGTATTACCAATTAGTGTACAAGCGATCGCAGTTCTCGACCGCACCAAAGAAGCAGGTAGCGCTGGGGAACCTTTGTATTTAGATGTAGTGGCTGCTATTCATGAGGCGTGGGGAGATAAAAGAGCAGGGGGAGCAGGGGAGGCAGGGGGAGAAAATACTTGCTCATCCCCTAAAATTATTGGTGGTCGTTACGGTCTTTCTTCTAAGGAATTTACTCCGGCGATGGTGAAGGGCATTTTTGACAATCTTGCTCAAGCTAAACCGAAAAATCACTTTACGATTGGGATTAATGACGACGTTAGTCATACTTCTTTGAGCTTTGACCCTAATTTCTCTACAGAATCGGATAACGTTGTTCGGGCAATGTTCTATGGGCTAGGTGCTGATGGTACTGTTGGTGCTAATAAAAATTCTATTAAGATTATTGGTGAAGAAACTGACAATTACGCCCAAGGCTACTTTGTCTACGATTCCAAGAAATCTGGCTCGATGACTGTCTCTCACCTCCGCTTCGGTAAAGAGCCAATTCGCTCTACCTACTTGATTAACCAAGCTAACTTTATTGGTTGTCATCACTGGGGATTTTTGGAACGCATAGATATTTTAAAGGCTGCTATTCCTGGGGCAACTTTGCTGCTTAACAGTCCATACAATGCAGATACCGTTTGGGAATATCTGCCGTTGAAGGTGCAACAGCAAATTATCGATAAGCATTTGAAGTTATATGTGATTAATGCTAGCCAAGTTGCCCGTGACAGTGGCATGGGTGGCAGAATTAACACCATTATGCAGGTATGCTTCTTTGCTTTAGCGGGTGTCTTGCCGCAAGAAGAAGCGATCGCTAAAATCAAACAAGCGATTGAGAAGACTTACGGTAAAAAAGGCGCAGAAGTTGTCCGTATGAACTTGCAAGCTGTAGACAACACCTTAGACAACTTGCATAAAGTAGATGTCCCCCAGACAATCCACATTTCTAACTCCTCACTCCTAACTCCTCACTCCTCACTTAACTCCGCTCCCGAATTTGTGCGAGAAGTTCTGGGCAAAATCATGATTTGGGAAGGTGATGACTTACCTGTTAGCAGACTACCATTTGATGGTACTTTTCCTGTAGGTACTGCCAAGTGGGAAAAACGTAACGTTGCCGAAGAGATACCTGTGTGGGAACCGGATGTCTGCGTTCAATGCGGTAAGTGCGTCATGGTTTGTCCCCACAGTGCCATCCGTGCAAAGGCTTATCAAGCGGATGAGTTAATTAATGCACCAGCAACCTTTAAATCAACTGGTGCAAAAGATAAAGACTTTGCCAATCAAAAATTTACCATTCAAGTTGCCCCAGAAGATTGCACGGGATGTACGATTTGTGTAAATATTTGCCCTGCTAAAAATAAATCTGAGCCATCGCTGAAAGCAATTAACATGGCAAAGCAGTTGCCTTTACAAGAGCAAGAGCGGAAGAACTGGGATTTCTTCTTGAGTTTACCTAATCCTGACAGGCGATCGCTAAAATTAAATCAGATTCGCCAACAACAACTGCAAGAACCTTTATTTGAATTCTCTGGTGCTTGTGCAGGTTGTGGTGAAACACCTTATCTAAAATTATTAACACAATTGTTTGGCGATCGCGCCGTCATTGCCAATGCAACAGGTTGTTCTTCAATATATGGTGGGAATCTTCCTACAACTCCTTGGACAACTAACGCCCAAGGACGCGGCCCCGCGTGGTCTAATAACTTATTTGAAGATAACGCCGAATTCGGTTTTGGCTTTCGTCTTTCCCTCGACAAACAAGCTGAGTTTGCGGCACAATTGTTGCAACAACTGGGAAGTGGGGAAATAGTTTCTGAGGATTTAGTTCAATCTATTCTCAAAGCTGAACAAAAATCTGAGGCTGACATTTGGGAACAGCGCGAAAGAATAGAACTGTTGCAGCAGAAGTTAGATGAAATCGTAACTTTCGATCCTAATCTCAAATCTAAAATCCAAAATCTCAAATCCCTTGCAAATTACTTGGTGAGAAAAAGCGTCTGGATTGTTGGTGGTGATGGTTGGGCTTATGATATTGATTTTGGTGGTATCGATCATGTAATTGCTAGTGGTCGAAACGTCAACATTTTGGTGATGGATACAGAAGTGTATTCTAATACAGGCGGTCAGTCTTCCAAAGCCACGCCACGAGCCGCAGTTGCTAAATATGCCGCTAGTGGTAAGCCAGCACCTAAAAAAGACTTAGGGATGATTGCGATGACCTACGGAAATGTCTACGTAGCAAGTGTAGCCCTTGGTGCTAGAGATGAACATACCCTGAAAGCATTTTTGGAAGCAGAAGCTTATGATGGGCCATCACTGATTATTGCTTACAGCCATTGCATAGCCCACGGTATCAACATGACCACAGGGATGAATCATCAGAAAACTTTGGTAGAATCAGGTCGTTGGTTGCTGTATCGGCATAATCCAGAGTTGCTTAACCAGGGTAAAAATCCATTGCAATTGGATATGCGATCGCCTACGCAATCTGTAGAACATTCGATGTATCAAGAAAATCGCTTCAAGATGCTCACGAAGAGTAAACCCGACGTTGCCAAGCACTTATTAGAACAAGCCCAAGCTGAAGTAGATACACGTTGGCAAACGTACCAATATCTGGCAAAACGCGATATTCTCTGAATATTAACCCTAATTTTAGTTATAAAAATTGCGACTTAACTAACTCAAGTCGCAATTTTCGTTATAAAAACCCATTTTTTTTGTTACAAACATCAGAATTTTCGTTACAAGAAACCATTTTGGTTACTAAATTCATTATTTTTGTTACAAACATTAGAATTTTCGTTATAAAAAACCATTTTGGTTACTAAATTCATTATTTTCGTGACAAGCATCAGAGTTTTCGTTACAAAAGCACCATTTTAGCTACTCAAATCGTTATTTTCGTTACTAACGCTATGGTTTAAGGTGTGTTGAACCCAAACTTTAGTCAACAAACGCGCAAATGTTGGGTTTCATTCCTCAACACAATCTATAAAAAGAGTGCAATGTCTACGATGGACTGTGACGCTCGAATGCAAGAGCCTGTTGCAAACCAGACTCACTAACGCAACTCTTGGAGACGCTGCGTGTAGCTTGTTTCCCCGTAGAGATACGCTATCGGTGACGTAAAAACTTTATATAGCACTTCCTAAAATTCACTATAACTTTATCAAAATCACACCCAGCCTCTTGACAATGCTTAGATATTTATAAGAGTATTTAAGTGATTTAACGGTTATCAAAGTAATTTTTGCTTGCAAAGTCAGATCGGTTAACTAGCTGACACCAAAAGAGCACTATCAATACAATTCGTAATTGTAATCTTGTAATTCGTGATTAAATTTTATAATTACGAATTAGAATTACGAATTACAAATTATTCAATTACTGCGATCGGTCAGATGTGGCAGCAGAGAGGCATCAAAGAGAGTAAGCGGGGAAATATTAATAGATAGCTCAATTTTAGAAGAGAGCAGGTGCGATCGCCCAATCTACAACGCAGTAACAAATTGACAATTTAATGGCAGTGCGGTAAAGGCTGGAAGAGCAAATTAGATTAGGATTTTCGTAAAAAATTCTGACCAAGCAGCTTGGTACTCAGCCTCATAGTACAGATTGGTGTAAATGAGCCACCCTTATAAAATGTCTAAAATCCTTATGCAATGGGAATTACGAATTACCCGTTCATGCAGCGTCTTGTAGAGAAGCGGTACAAGTGTCTTTGCTAATGACCAAGGACAAATAACTTATAAAAACTAAACTGGAGACATGATGGCAAATTCAACTTTTAACCTTTTATATCATGTCCGGATGATCGCTTACGATAAAGCTAGGAAGTAAAAATATGA
>NZ_JAVRCC020000083.1:0-23478 GCF_034530975.2 Nostoc sp. DedQUE07
CCTCTTATTCAGAAAGTAGATTATCACATTTTGGTATTAGTGGGATAGGTTCTTGCAACAACTGATAATGCTGAAGTCATAGTTTCAAAGGCTTTGTTATTAAGAGATTAGATTTATCTATCTCTTAAGCCATCGCTTCGTGGGTAAATATGTTCTGATTTTAACTGCTTTTGCCAGGATGCGATGTCTAGCGACAAGTCGCTACGCGTCTACGCCAATAGGCTCTACTTCCCTACGACGCCAAGGGTAAACAACTACATCAAGCTTACGGCTCATCAATTAAATCATTGTAGGAAACACAACCATGACTGACGAAAAGATTAGACAAATAGCTTTCTATGGTAAAGGCGGTATTGGGAAATCTACTACTTCTCAAAATACCTTAGCAGCAATGGCTGAAATGGGTCAACGCATTCTAATTGTCGGTTGCGACCCGAAAGCTGACTCTACCCGTTTGATGCTACACAGTAAAGCTCAAACAAGTGTTCTGCAATTGGCTGCTGAACGCGGTGCTGTAGAAGACATTGAACTCGAAGAAGTAATGCTTACTGGTTTCCGCGATGTACGTTGTGTGGAGTCTGGTGGGCCTGAACCTGGTGTGGGTTGCGCTGGTCGTGGTATTATTACCGCTATCAACTTCTTGGAAGAAAACGGTGCTTACAAAGATGTTGATTTTGTAAGTTACGACGTTTTGGGTGACGTTGTGTGCGGTGGTTTCGCTATGCCTATCCGTGAAGGTAAGGCACAAGAAATCTACATCGTTACCTCTGGTGAAATGATGGCGATGTATGCAGCTAACAACATTGCTCGTGGTGTTCTCAAATATGCTCACACAGGCGGCGTGCGCTTGGGTGGTTTGATTTGTAACAGCCGTAACGTTGACCGGGAAATCGATTTAATCGAAACCTTGGCAAAACGTTTGAATACCCAAATGATTCACTACGTACCTCGTGACAACATTGTTCAACACGCAGAATTGCGTCGGATGACTGTTAACGAGTACGCACCTGATAGCAATCAAAGTAACGAATATCGGATACTAGCTAAAAAGATCATCGACAACGACAAACTCGCCGTCCCCACCCCCATTGAGATGGAAGAGTTAGAAGAGTTGTTGATTGAATTCGGTATTCTTGAAAGTGACGAAAATACCGCAATGCTAGTTGGTAAGTCTGCTACTGAAGCACCCGTAAAGTAGTACCAATTAAATAATGGTTTAGGGTGGGCTGTTGCCCACCCTTCCTGCAATTTTTGGATTTCTTTGTTTGAATCCTTAATAGAAATATATAGCGATCGCTCGTTCCCTGCAAGAAGCCGCTACGCATTTATATAGAAGAGATATTTCCAGATTTGAAAGCTATACATCCCTACTCCCAAGTGGAAACATCTCGCAGCAAATTAGGAATTTCTCCTTGAGATAAGGGAAACTCTAGTAAAGTTTCTCTAATACCCAAATATCCCGATTCAGCAAACGATAAAAGCATTCGTGAAAGCGCTAGCCAAACCTCCGGTTCGTATTCCCAATCACGATAACGTGAAGCTTGACCAGCTATTGAACGTAATGCCCAAAAATAAGAGTTTCTTACCACCGAACCACCTTTTTTAAACTCTGGCAAATCTTCGTGGTGGATAAAAAGTATTTTATTTTCAATTTTGGCTCTCATAACAATTTTAGATTTTAGATTTTAGATTTTAGATTAAAATAAATTTTAAGTAGGGCCATTATGGCTTTAGCTTAACGCACTGTGTTGTACGGTGGTGCCTTACCTTTACTACAAAAATACTGTCAAACCTAACATTCTATCCTTATAGGAAAGTGAGATTTTCCAAATCATGTGACAAGATATAAGAATGTAGAGACTTCGTAATGATAAAATCTCTACATTGAATACCTAAAAGTTGGCGTTTAAACCCAGACGAAAAGTAAATCCAGGGCTATATATGCGATTAACTCGCTCATATTGCTCATCCAGTAGATTTTCTAAGTAAACTGTTAGTCCTAAATTGCTAGTTAGAGGTATACGCCCGCTCAAATCTAAATTCACGAAAGACGGTGCAAAATCTGTAGGCTTGTCATTAGAGTTAGCAAAGATGGATCTGCGAGCGCCACTATTGTAGGTAACATACAAGTTAGCTTGCCAACCTGAATTTTCATAACCTACACCAGTTTGCAGTACAGAGTAGGGAATTAAACCTAATTGTAAACCTTTCTCTGTCCCTGTTTTTATTTGGGAATCTGTATAAGTATAGTTGAGGAAAGTTGACCAGCCAGTGGCAATTTTTAATTGCAATGCAGCTTCTAAACCATTGGTATCTACTAATCCAATGTTTGCCCATTTTCCAGCGATGACTCCTAAGCGATCGCCTATACTACTACCAAAGTAAGTAAACTGTCCAATCAGATTTTGAGAAAAATTAACATCGATTCCTGCACTCCAAGTAGAGCCAGTTTCTGGTCTTAAATCAGGATTAGGTGCCCAACCATGAACTGTATCATAAACATACAACTGATCTAACCCAGGATTGCGTTGTGCCCCTGCCCAACTTCCACGCACTGCTATTAATGGTGTGACGGCGTAACGTAACCCAACACTAGGGTTGAGATAATTTCCAAATTGGCTGTCAAAGGTTTGCCTTAGCCCTAAATCTATCAGAAAGTTATCGCTAATATTCCAAGTATTGACAGCAAATAAAGCTGTATTGAACAAACTCCGATCTTCCTTTTCGTTTTCGACAATCCTAGTAGGATCTGTACTCAAAACATCACCGATTAAATCGGTGTTTTTCAAATCTAATCCCCAACGCAATTTATTATTCGCAGTAATTTTCCACTCATGATCGACTCTGGCTGTGAGTTGTTGTGTATCTAAAGACCCTCTACGATAAAATGATACTCCTGTAGGGCCATAGGTGCTAAAATAATCTTGGTTATAACCAATTGAGGTTGTAAGATTAGAGCTTTCCCCATTACCTAGTCGAGTTTTCCAAGATAAGCCAATATTTAAACCATCGTGGTCTAATCTATCTCTTTGGAGAGGAAACCCAAAATAAATTAAGCCACGACGACTGCTGAGTGCAGTAACATCTAAATTCAAAGAATTTTTTTGATTTAAATCTACTCCAATGCTACCAAAATAGGTACTTGTAGCTGTGTCTGCATTTGATAAAAATCCCTGTTCGTCACGATTTGCTGCACCTACAGGAACGCGGTAACGGTTATCTGTAAAAAATCTTTCAAAGCTAAAGTTGTATTTGACTTTATCGGATGAACCACCATAAGTCACTTGTTGATTATTTAAACTCAATGAGCCAAATTCTGCACTAGCGCTCAATTTAGGTTTGCCATAACCTTCCTTGGTGATAATATTCACAACTCCTCCAAAGGCTGAGGAACCAAATAAAGCGGAGGCTGTGCCGCTATATAATTCGACTCGTTCAATCGCCTCTACAGGAATGCTATTTAAATCAGTTCCACCATGATAAATGTTCACATTAGTGTTAATTTGTCTACCATTAATCAAAAATACAGATTGATTAATTGAGGCTCCCCGATAGTATGTACCTGTGTGAATATCTGCACCATGACCGACATCATTGATTGCAAAACCAGGCATTCTTTTCAAAATATCGGCTAAACTTGCAGCACCCTGCTTCTTAATTTCTTCTCGATCGATTACGTAAGTTGGAGTAGATTGGGGTAGGTTGTCTGGTTCTGCGATCGCTTCTATCGAAATGTCTGCATCATCGCTCGGAGTTTGCTCTGTTTCTGGCTGAGTTTCTTCTGGATTAACTTCAATTGGTACAGATTGTTGAGATAATAATTCCGCATTAGTGGCGGGTAGCTCAATTTCACTCAAACTCGGAATCTCTGAAATAACTTCGGTTGATTTATTAGTATTTCTCTGCTCAATTTCACTCTCAACAGCATAACTAGGAGATGCTATCAGTAAAGGTAAAGCAACTGTTAGCAACAAAAAATCCTTTTTCACGTTCTCTTTCACACCAAGTAAAAACAGTTACTACGTAGCATTGTGGCTGTAATAGTAAAATCGTGTCAAAAGACACGCTGTCATATTTCTAAAGACCGGATGAGACTATTTGTCAAGTTACTATGTGTTAGACTCTAGAGCGATCGCATTTAAAGAAGGTAGAACGGGATTTGACCTAGATGATTTGGAGCCATGTAAAGAGCCGTACCTTGCAGGAAACTGTGGCAACAGTGAGGGTTTAAAACCCTTGCTCTTTACCGTTAGCGCATCCTAACGCAGGCATCGCTTTACTGAAGCAGATTGCGCGGCGTGTCGCAAACAGCGCAGTTTTCCTTCAGTCTGTTGCCCTCTATATTAATTTTTCCAACTTAAGGAATAGAGATTTTATTACTAATGATAGAGTCAATAATATTATTTTGAAGTTAAATTTGAGTGTTATTGACTTCTAAAGAATTATTAGTAACTCTTAGATTTTAACTAATTATTCAAAAAAGTTGAAGTCAATAATATTTGCCGAAAAACTAATATTCAAGATTTATTTATGTATGTAGCTTTATGGCCGGGAAATGTATATCCTTTAGGTGCAACTTGGGATGGTAAAGGAACAAACTTTGCTTTATTTTCGGAAAATGCAACAGGGGTAGAGCTTTGTTTATTTGATAACGATGACGAAGAAATCCGCTTGCCTTTGACAGAAAAAAATAATTTTGTTTGGCATGGTTACTTACCAGGAGTTGGCCCAGGTCAAAAGTATGGGTTTAGAGTGCATGGGATGTGGGCACCGGAAGTTGGTCATCGATTCAATCCAAACAAACTATTAATTGACCCCTACGCTAAGGCAATTGACGGTGAGTTTAGTAACGATCCAGCTGTCTTTGGCTACTCTCTAGACGCTGAGGAAAAAGACTTAGTTTTTTCCGAACTAGATGATGCCAAAATAATGCCCAAGTGTGTTGTGGTGGATCAATCTTTTGATTGGGAAGGCGATAAACTGCTTGCTACACCTTGGTATAGAACTGTTATTTATGAAACTCACGTCAAAGGTTTTACTAAACTACACCCAGCTATTCCAGAAGAGTTGCGCGGCACTTATGCCGGTTTGGCACATCCTGCTGCAATTCAACACTTACTGCAATTAGGAATTACAGCAGTAGAGTTGATGCCAGTACATCATTTTTTATCTCATCCGGGACATTTAGAAGGAAAAGGATTAAGCAATTACTGGGGCTACGATTCCATCAACTATTTTGCTCCCTATTCTAGTTACAGTGCTAGTGGGACAGCGGGAGAACAAGTCGCTGAATTCAAGCAAATGGTCAAGGCACTACATTTTGCCGGAATTGAAGTGATCTTAGATGTAGTCTACAACCACACTGGCGAAGGAAATCATTTCGGGCCAACGCTGTCTTTGCGAGGTATTGATAATTCTGTATATTACCGTTTGGTAAAAGACGATCCTCGCTACTACATGGATTTTACAGGCTGCGGTAACTCTCTGAATGTGCGTCATGCTCAAGTTCTGAAGTTAATCATGGATAGCCTGCGCTATTGGGTAACAGAAATGCATGTAGATGGCTTCCGCTTTGATTTGGCCTCGGCGCTGGCGCGGGAACTATATGAAGTAGATAATCTATCAGCTTTCTTTGATATTATTCATCAAGACCCAATCTTGGCAGATGTGAAGCTGATTGCTGAACCTTGGGACTTAGGAGAAGGCGGCTATCAAGTCGGGAACTTTCCACTGCGTTGGTCTGAGTGGAATGGTAGATATCGGGATACAGTCAGAGATTTTTGGCGTGGTGTAGATGATAGTTTAGGACAATTTGCCTACTGTTTTACCGGTAGCCCTGACTTGTATCAAACAAACGGACGCAACCCAAATGCAAGTATTAATTTCATAACTGCTCATGATGGTTTTACGTTAAATGATTTGGTCAGCTACAACGAAAAGCATAACGAGGCAAACGGGGAAGACAGTAGAGATGGTGAAAGCCATAATAGATCCTGGAATTGTGGTGCAGAAGGCGAAACCGACGATCCAGAAGTAATGCGTTTGCGCGAACGGCAACGACGAAACTTTTTAGCAACCCTAATGCTATCTCAAGGTGTCCCAATGCTATTAGAGGGGGATGAAATTGGCTGTAGTCAAAAGGGAAATAATAATGTCTACTGCCAAGACAATGAGATTTCTTGGCGGCATTGGGATTTGCACAAAGCGAACTCGGATTTATTAGACTTTACACGCGAACTAATTAATTTTCGCCATCAGCATCCAGTATTCCGGCGGCGTAAGTGGTTTCAAGGCCGCCCCATTCACGGTTTAGGTATTAATGATATTGCTTGGTTTAATTCTGATGGCAGTGAAATGACTGAGCAGCAGTGGCTAGTTAGTTATGCCAAAGTAATGGAGATTTTTTTGAATGGGCAGGGAATTGCTACTCCAGGCGATCGTGGTGAGCGGATTATTGATGAAAGTTTTCTGATATTTTTTAACGCTCACTACGAGTTAATTGAGTTTGCTTTACCCGATGACTTTAAAGAAAAGGTATGGGAGATAGTAATTGACACTAATGAACCTCGGTTTTTAGATCGGGGAAAATTAGTTTCCGGCTCTCAAACTGTACCAGTTTCAGATCGCTCTCTGATGGTGTTACGCCTTATTAGTTAGCAGTATGAGGAGAAAAAATACTCAATTTTATAGAAAGAAAAATATATTTTTCTTTCTATAAAGTTGCTAGAATGCCTCAATAATTTTTACTCGTAACTCTAATTAGAAAACGCAGAGCTTCATTTACTGCTTCCGAATTAGGAAACATTTCTGCAACATCAGGTTCTAAAAAAACTGTCAATTTTTCAAGATTATTAAAATTATATTCACCTCTGATCGTATTAGTGTCTACCAAACCCTGATTTGATTGAGGTTTATTTTGAATTGTGATTGTTTGAGAAGATGCAGCATTTAATTTATTAGCTAGTGATTCCCAACTAGTAACTTTCAAATTAAAGTGAGCCTTTGCATCCCGTAATGTTTTAAACTGTTGCTTTAGAAAATCAATAGTGTAAATATGCTTTTGATATACCTGTTTCTCTACATTTAGGTCTGACTCAACCATATCAACTACTTCATTAATAAGTCGGTCATGATTTTCGGCAATTTGAGCAGCAGCGCCTAAAATTCGAGAAGTTGCTGTTATCTGTACATCTGTCTCTTGTTTAAGGCGATCGGCAATATTACGAATTTGATCTCCCAGCCTCGCTTTACCTTGTTTTTGCGTGGTTGGTAGTGATTTTTTGTTCATGGATATGCTTGTTTATTCAGAAAGTATGTCTTTAATTGCCAGCCAGATGCGTTTAAACTTTTGTACCAAACCCATAGGATTATTAATTGTTTCTTCTTCTACCGAATCAACTAGAGATTGAATCCGATCCATACGTTCTGCTACAACGTAAAGATTATTTACTGCTTCATCTTTACTTGCTAAAGAGTCACGCAATAGCACAACCATCTGAGCAATTTCTCGTTTTAGTTTTTCATTCTCGGCTTTCCGGCGCGTTTCCCATCCCTTAATACTAGCTTTGGAACGACGCTCATGTTTGAGTTCTGCTTTAGCCTCATTGTATAAAGTCAAATACATTTCTCGTTCAGAGTTGGCTATATCATATTTGGTAAGCAATTCAGTTGCTCTGGCTTTTTCTTCATTGTAGAGACAAAGTGTTTGTTGATGACTTTGTTGCTCATCAATATAGAAGCGATAATTTTGAGTGACTTGCTCTTTTAGCTCATTAGCTTCGAGTTGACAAGTTTGAATCTCTCGCTGGTGAACATGAACTAACTGGGATATTTTCGCTTTTTCTTCGTTATAAAGGTAAAGCGTCTTTTGATGACTTTGTTGTTCATCAATATAGAATCTATAGTTTTGATTGACTTGCTCTTTTAGTTCATTAGCCTCAATTTGGTAAGTTTGAATCTCTTGCTGAACATGAACCAGTTGAGATGCATATTCCTCATTTTCTTTTGCACGTTGTTGTGCTTCATCACGTTGGGCACGAACAGTCATTAATAGCTGTTGAAGCTCACGAGGAGAAGCTGGTTCTTTTTGCCGTGAGCGAGGATTATTAACAGCGTTGTCATAATTAGAATCTCTGCGATCGCCTCTTTTCATTGGCATAATTTAAGTTCCTATGTAAATATTTGTTATATTTAAATATAAATATTTAGTTTAGCCGAGATAAACTCATTGAAGTGTGATCTGGGTTCTACTAGTAATACGATCTGACTCTAGATTGAGATATGTTTTATTCTGTCTTAGGCGTTTAAATTTCCAGACGAGCGATTTTCAAGAGCTAGAGAGATCGCGCTTCATAAGTAAGCTAGGCTCCAAAAGATGAAGGGAATAAACCTAAAACCTTCGTACCAAAGTTATCTCTGTTTTTTTTGCAAGCACAACCCCGGTTAAAGTACGCTCTATAATCGTTAACATTGAGACGAATGGCAATAATTTATGATTCAAGCCTTACGCAAAGTAGTTACATTCGATCAATTCGTTGCTAAATATCCTGACAACACGGGAAAACGTCATGAATTGCATGATGGAGTAATAGTAGAGATGCCGCAACCCACAGGCGACCATGAAGAGGTAGTTGGATTTTTAGCTTTTGAAGTTACTAGAGAGTGTATTCGTTTAAATCTCCCCTACTTCATACCCAAAACAGTACTAGTAAAACCGCCTGAAAATGAATCGGCTTACTCACCAGATGTACTGATATTAAATCGCCCCAATTTAGTGAATGAACCTTTATGGAAAAAAGAATCTACTGTAAGCCAAGCGGAATCAATACCTTTAGTAGTTGAGGTAGTAAGTAGCAATTGGCGTGATGATTATTTAAAAAAAGCTGCTGATTATGAGGGTGTAGGCATCCCAGAATACTGGATTGTAGATTATGCTGCTTTAGGCGGTAGGCGATTTATTGGCAACCCCAAACAACCAACAGTCTCGCTTTTCACTTTAATTGAGGGAGAATATCAAGTCAGCCAGTTTCAAGGTAGCGATCGCATTATCTCACCTCTTTTCCCCGAATTAGATTTAACCGCCAAACAGATTTTTCAAGCTGGTGGATACCCTGTATAGCCCTGGCAGTCTTATAAAATAGCGATTTCAGTTGCAGACGAAATTTGTTCTCGCAAACTCTTCAGTAAATCTAAAGTTTTTTCGTAGGCAACTTTTTTTCCTTGGTTTTCAAAATACTCAGATGCTTTTTGTAAATCAGATATAGCTCCTAAGTGATATCCTAAGCGATACTGAGCTACTCCCCGATTAACGTAAGCCTGGGCATTACTGGGGTTAAGTCTGATGACTTGTGAAAAATCGCGTACTGCACCAAAGTTATCTCCGTTTCGTCCGCAAGCACAACCTCGGTTAAAGTAAGCTCTATAATCGTTAGCATTGAGGCGAATTGCTAAATTAAAGTCGAGCATCGCAGCTTGGATATCTTGCAAGACAAAATGCGATAAACCTCGGTCATTATAGATATCTGCAAGCAATAAGCTACTGATTCGAGGAATTTGAGTTAGGGCTAAATTAAAGTCAAGAATTGCCTCCGAGTCTTTCCCATCCCCAGCACGGGCTAACCCTCGGTTGTAATAGGCTCGAAAATCGGAGGGTTTAAGTGCGATCGCTCGGTTATGATCGACAATGGCAGCTGGATAATCCCCTTGTCTGTAGTGTGCTACTCCCCGGTTCAGATAAGCCTCGAAGTTATCCGGTGCAAAATTTATCGCTTGAGTACAATCTGCGATCGCTTGATGGTAATCTTGTAATTGCAGATAAGCAAGACAGCGATCGCTATAAGCGACAGCCAAATCTTTCTTAAGTTCAATCGCCTGGTTGAAATTCTCTATTGCTTCCTGATAATCACCGCGCCGCATCTTATATACACCCAACTCTAAGAAATCACCCGCTATTACTTGGGTAATTAAAATGGGTGAAGAATGTGCAGGTAAAGTCAAAAAAGTCAGAGGAAAAGCAATAATTATACTGAAAAATAATCGCCAGAAATTACTCATAATACCAAATGAGGATAGGTAGTATTGTTTGATATTTTTGGAACAGTCTTTTTATAAAGACTATTAATCTAAAATCCTAAATTGGTATATGCATCCTGTTTGATAATTGCGGCAACTCTAAGATTAGCGGGACAGAAAGCCCCGCCAATTGTTAATTTTTGAAGTTAAATTTTAGTCTACTTCCAACCATTATCTGCTTGTGAAAGCACATAAGCCGCTACATCTTCAATTTGGTTAGACTTCAAACGTTTGCCGAAAGCGGGCATAGCATTTTTACCTTTTGTAACCTGGGAAATAATCGCCTCTGCTGAGTACAAACCATTCTTTTGCAAAGCCTCCTTCTTCAGGTTTTTGTCAGCTTGAACCAGATTCTTTCCTCCTGCGTGACAAGAGGCACAATTGGCACTAAATACTTTAGCTCCACTAGCAGCATCTGCTGCCAATGCTGGACTGCTGAAGGCAAATGTGAAGATTGCTATGCCTAACAGTATGACTGTAATCATTTTTTTCATTTCGTGTTCTCTCTGCAATAACGGCTTATTCGGTGCAATATCCTCCATAATTGTCAGTTGAGCCGCTGCCATAGTCAAATGACAAGCTGTCAAACTTAGCCCAAAAATTTTTTAAATTTTGCTTAATAAAAATTTTCAATTACGTCTGTAATTGCATCATGAAGAATTCTGTGTTGATTCCCCGTTCTATGATTAAGATATCCGTAAGCAACTGCCACTTACAATACTTTGCAGGAAGTGTTTTTAAAATTTAACCATGCAATCCTAAAGATTATAAACCTGGAGTTATTTAAGTATATTTTATAATAATGAAATGCTGAAAAAACTTATATTTTACGTATTGATATAGTAATTCAGTTTGATTACCGAATTTACTTACGTGGGCAGCAAACAGGAAATAGGAAAAAAGGCATAGCTCCGTACTGAGTCTATCAAATAGGAGTCCTAGCTCGCTAAATTATAATTATGAAAATTTAGTAAACTCTACTGATTACCATAAAACTACTGCAAGAACCCAAATTTATTTTTCGTGCAGATCCCTTAGAGGATGTTTAAAAAATCGTAAAGGATGCCAGAAATACCGCTTCCATTTTTTTTCCCATTGGCGTCAGCCTATCATCAGACAAGCAAACAGAGGTTTTTAAACCCTCATTTAACCCACATTTACTTGTAGGGAATGGGGTAGAAAGGTTAAGTTTCCGAGGCTTAGAAGTTACCAAAAATACTTTTCAAACATCCTCTGAGATTAATGGGATAGATTCAACTATAGTCGGTTGATTTAGCTCGATCGGGTTTCTCAATTTTTACTAATGAATTGTGATAATTCAAGTTAATTAGGGAAAAATAAACTCAGGTTATCCAATAGCAACTTTTATGCTAGAGAATCGAGTCGATGTTCCCGGCTATCGAATTGGTGAGAGAATTTACACCAGCAGTCGCACTCTGGTTTACCGAGCTTTGCGAGAGAGCGATCAAACTGCTGTTGCGATCAAACTTCTTAAAAATTGTTATCCCAGTCTGATTGAGTTGGCTCAATTCAAAAATCAGTACACAATTACGAAAATCTTAAATGTTCCTGGGGTTGTTCGGATCTATAGCCTGGAAAATTGTCATAATCGACCCGCTCTGATCTTAGAAGACTTTGGCGGAATTTCTTTGAAGGAGTATGCTGACACTTGGAGACAGGGATTCAGAAAGGTAGCAAGTGAGGAAAATATCTCACGCTTTTGTCCTGAGTTTTTGAGCGAGTTTTTACAGATTGCGATCGCACTTGCTGATATCCTGGCCGATCTCTACCATCACCAAGTTATCCACAAGGATATCAAACCCGCCAATATCCTGATAAATCCGACTACAAAGGAGGTTAAACTCATTGACTTTAGCATTGCTTCATTGCTACCAAGAGTTAACCAACTTTCAACCAGCCCGACTGTTTTAGAAGGAACCCTCGCCTATATCTCCCCCGAACAAACCGGACGAATGAATCGGGGAATTGATTACCGCACTGACTTCTATTCTCTCGGAGTCACTTTCTATGAACTCTTAACTGGGCGATTACCATTTCAATCCGATGATTTGATGGAATTGGTGCATTGTCACATAGCGAAACAACCACCACTTTTAGGGAATAGAGAAGAGATTCCTCAAATTCTCTGTGATATCGTCATGAAACTGATGGCGAAAAATGCTGAAGACCGCTATCAGAATGCATTAGGGCTAAAGCACGATCTGCAAATTTGTTTGGAACAATTGCAGGAGAGTGGAAATATTATCCCATTTCAGCTAGGGCATAAGGACGTTTGCGATCGCTTTACAATTCCTGAAAAACTCTATGGACGGGAAGCAGAAGTGGCAATGCTACTAGCAACCTTTGAACGGGTGCGCCAGGGAACTTCTGAAATCATCTTGGTGGCAGGTTCCTCTGGTATTGGGAAAACGGCAATTGTCAACGAAGTTCACAAACCGATCGCCCGTCAGCGCGGATACTTTATCAAAGGCAAATTCGATCAATTTAATCGGAATATTCCCTTTTTTGCTTTGGTGCAAGCATTCCGGGACTTAATGGCACAACTGCTGACAGAGAGCGATGCTCAAATTGACCAGTGGAAGACCCAAATTTTATCTACATTGGGTGAAAGTGGTCAAGTGATTATTGAGGTGATTCCAGAACTCGAACGAATCATTGGCAAACAGCCCTCTGTGCCGGAATTATCGGGTACTGCTGTCCAAAGCCGCTTCAATTTGCTATTTCAGAAATTCATTCAAGTATTCACAACTCAAGAGCATCCCCTGGTCATTTTCCTCGATGATTTACAGTGGGCAGACTTGGCTTCTCTAAAACTGATGCATCTGTTGATGAGTGAAGCCAATAACTCTTATTTGTTAGTGATTGGAGCATATCGAGATAATGAGGTTTCTTCTGCACATCCCTTGATGTTGACCATTGAGGAGATGCGTCAAGAGGCGATTACAGTTAGCAGTATTGTCCTTTCTGCCCTTACCGAAGCCGACCTAAATCAACTGATTGCAGATACGCTGAAATATTCAGCAGAACAAGCAATTGCGATCGCCAATTTGGTGTATCAAAAGACCAAAGGTAATCCATTTTTCACTAACCAGTTTCTCAAATCGCTGCATGAAGATGGACTGATCGCCTTTGCCAGCAGAACAGGCGATTGGCAGTGCAATCTTGCTCAAATCCGGGCGCTTTCTTTTACAGAAGATATTGTAGAGTTTGTAGTGCTGCAACTCCAAAAATTGCGATCGCAGACGCAAGATGTTCTCAAACTGGCCGCCTGTGTTGGCAATCAGTTTGATTTAGAAACCCTATCGATTGTCTATGAAAAATCTCCAGCCCAAACCGCAGCAGATTTGTGGCCAGCTCTCAAGGATGGATTAATTTTGCCCGGTGGTGAAGGGTATACATTCTTTCAGAATGAGTCTGTTGTCATAGATGATTTGACAAACGATCGCGGATCGATAACTATTACCTACAAATTTTTCCACGATCGCATTCAACAAGCCGCTTATTCACTAATTCCAGCCAACCAAAAACCAGCAACTCACCTGAAGATTGGTCAATTGCTGTTGAGTAATACCCCGGAAACTGAGCAAGAATTGCTGATTTTTGAAATTGTCAACCAATTGAATCTTGGCAAAGAACTGATTGTATCTGTACCCGATCGCGATCGACTCGCACAACTTAACCTACTCGCAGGAAAAAAAGCTAAATCTACTACATCATACCAGGTAGCAATTGAGTATTTAACTACCGGGATTGATTTATTGAGATCCGACTGTTGGCACACTCAATATGAATTGGCTCTAGCACTGCACGAATCAGCCGCCGAGGCTGCTTACCTTTGTGGTGCCCATGAACAGATGGAGCAATTGGCTCAAACAGTAATGCAGCAAGCCAAAACTCCACTAGATCAAATCAGCATTTACGAAACCCAAATTCAGGCGTATACAACTCAAAATAATGTAATAGGCGCGATCGCGATCGCTCGCCAGGGAATGAGTCTGTTCGGCGTGGTTTTTCCCGAAACATCTACCCCCGAAGATATTCAGCAAGCCCTTCAGGAAACTGCTGCCTTAATTAACGGGCGTGATATTGCTTCCTTAGTTGACTTACCCCTGATGACGGCAAAAGACAAGCTGGCTGTTAACCGAATTGTGGCAAACGTTGCTCCCGCCGTTTACACCGCCGAACCAAATCTGTTTCCCCTAGTCATCCTGTCACAAGTCAAAGCATCAATTCAGTATGGCAATGCTCCATTTTCTGCCTTCTGTTATGCCGCCTATGGCATTCTGTTAAACGGAATTCTCCAAGATATTGAAAAAGCCTATCTCTTTGGCAACCTGGCTTTGGCATTAACTGACAAATTTAATATTACTGACATCAAACCTACTGTATTTTATGTTACAGGTGCTTTTATCACCTATTTGAAGTCTCCCCTACAAAAATCTTTACAGCTGATACTGGAGGGCTACAAAATTGCTCTGGAAACTAGGAATGTATATTACGTTGCCTTCAATACGAAAGACATCTGTCAGTATTCTTATTTTTTGGGACGAGAACTGAAATCGTTAGAGGAAGATATCCGCGCTTACTGTCATGTTTTGGAAAATTTTAGGCAAGACATGGTTCTTAACTACTGCCGTGTCTTCTGGCAAACAGTTTTGAATTTGCTCGGCAAGGCTGAAAATCCCTGTATTTTAACGGGTGAGGTACTTGATGAAGCAAAATTTTTGACTCAAATGCATAATGCGAATGACTTGGTGGGGCCTCACTACTTCTGGCTACACAAGTTGATTCTCTGTTATTTGTTTGAAAACATCTCTCAAGCAGTGGAAACAGCTGCTCAAGCTAGAGTTTATCTAGTTGCAGGCACGGGCTATGCTACTGTGCAGATGTTTTATTTTTATGATTCATTGACGGCTCTGGCAGAATATTCTACAGCTACGGGCGATCGCCGAGAAATATTACTGGAGCGGGTGAGAGAAAACCAGGAAAAAATGAAGACATGGGCGCACCACGCACCCATGAATTATTTGCACAAATTTGAACTAGTGAAAGCCGAAGAATGCCGAGTGTTGGGACTGATGGCGCAGGCTGTGGATCTTTACGATCGCGCGATCGCTGGGGCAAAAGTCAATGGATACATTCAAGAAGTTGCCCTCGCCAATGAATTGGCTGCCCGATTTTACTTGGAATGGCACAAAGAAACGTTGGCGTACCACTTTGTAGAAGCAAGTTACGCGCACCGTTCCCCAGGAAAGCACACGGAAGGTATGGCTCAAATTTACTTGATGAATGCCTATTACAGTTACCTAAAATGGGGAGCTGTAGCCAAAGTCAAACAGTTGGAGAGCCAATATCCTCAATTCTTGGCTATGAGCCTTCAGGAGGAGGAAAATCCTTCTACAGACCTTAGCCTCACCACTACAATCGGATTCACACACACTAGTTCCAGTGGGACTGAAGCGTTAGATTTAGTAACGGTGATGAAAGCCTCTCATGCATTGGCTGGAGAAATTGAGTTAGAAAAGCTGTTGACAACCTTGATGCAGGTTGTAAGCGAAAATGCCGGGGCTGAAAAATCAGTAATTTTGCTGCTTCAAGAGGATAATTGGGTGGTTGCAGCTCAAAGAAGCAGCAAAGCGATCGTCGAAGAGGAGCGATCTATGCCTTTGCATGAAAGCCTTGGGGGAAATCTGCACTCATTGCCTCTTTCAGCCAGTCAGGATATTCCTAAAACGGTGGTGAACTATGTATCGCGTACTTCCGAAACCTTAGTGCTAGATGATGCCCGCAAAGAAACCACCTTTGCCAACGATCCCTATATTATTCAATGGCAACCTAAAAGCTTGCTATGTACGCCTATTCACAATCGCGGCCAGATCGTTGGCATCCTATACCTAGAAAACAGTTTGACGACTGGAGCCTTTACCCAAAACCGTCTTGAAGTTTTGCGGCTGCTCACAGTACAAGCTGCCATCTCGCTGCAAAATGCCATGTTTTATAACAATCTTGCCGTAGCAAAAGCCCAACTAGAGGATTACAGCCATACCTTGGAGCAAAAGGTAGAGCAGAGAACTTTTGAGTTGAATGATAAAAATCAGCATCTCTCGGAAACTTTAGAACAACTGCAACACACCCAAAGCCAACTGATTCAAACTGAAAAAATGTCTTCATTGGGGCAAATGGTGGCAGGTATCGCTCACGAAATTAACAACCCGATTAACTTTATCTATGGCAACGTCACCTATACCAATGAATATTGTCAAAATTTGCTGCACTTGGTCGATCTGTATCAACACTACTATCCTCAACCATTTGCTGAGATTCAAGAAGAACTAGAGGCCATAGATTTAAACTTCCTCAAATCTGACCTCCAAAAATTACTGCAATCAATGAAACTAGGAGCAGATCGCATCCGCCAGATTGTTCTTTCTCTCCGCAATTTCTCGCGCTTGGATGAGGCTGAAATGAAAACTGTCAATCTTCATGAAGGTATTGACAGCACCTTGTTAATTTTACAGCACCGTCTAGAAGAGAAAACATACCGCCCCGCAATTAATGTGATTAAGGAATATGCCCAACTGCCTGAAGTAAATTGCTACGCCAGTCAGATCAATCAAGTATTTATGAATATTCTTAGCAATGCTATTGATGCATTAGATTCATTATTCACAACTGAACATACACAAACAAAAATCCCCACCATCGAAATTCGTACCAAAATTACTGAGGCTGATACAATAACCATTCAAATTGTAGATAATGGGTCTGGTATGTCTGAAAAGGTGAAGCAGCATTTATTTGACCCATTTTTTACAACAAAACCTATTGGCGCAGGAACAGGCTTAGGATTATCGATTAGCTACTCTATTGTAGAAAAACATCGGGGACGACTAAGTGTAATCTCGGAGCTAGGAAAAGGAGCAGAGTTTTCCCTCTCTATCCCATCAAATTCAGTAAAGTGAAAAGTTCTAAGATCGGGTTTGGCACGTCAGAGTAATGGCATCTCAATCAAGCTTGACTTTTTGTAATTAAAAATTAAAAATGTAATTTTTTACAACACAACCTATAATTTAACAGTATCTTTTTCCCTGAGAAAAATTTAAAGATAAAACAAGACAATTTTTATCTTGTTTCATCTTTAAATTTTTATTTAACAGAGCCTAACTGAATAAGCGCATGTTCTGTAAGACGACAAATTCGCCAATCATCTAATATAGAGGCTCCCATACTACGGTAAAATCCTTGGGCTGACTCGTTCCAATCTAAGACACTCCACTCTAATCGCCCACAATCACGTTCTACAGCTATCTGAGCGACTTTAGTCAACAGAGCCTTACCAATACCTTGCCTACGATATTCTGGTAAAACAAATAAATCTTCCAGATAAATTCCCGGCTTAGTCAGAAATGTTGAATAATTATGAAAAAACAGCGCAAAACCAACAGCTTGACCCGCAGATTCCGCTAATATTGCCTCTATATACCTTTGCGAACCAAATAAATGCTCCTGAAGTGCTAGAGCATTGCCAGTAACAGCGTGAGATAATTTTTCATATTCTGCAAGTCCCTCAATTAATTTAAACAATACGCTGCAATCGGCTGCTTGGGCAAAACGCACAATCAAATTGCTATCCGAAGTCATTCGTCTATAGTCCATAGTTTATAGTCCATAGTCTATAGGCAACTGGGCAATTTTTTTGAGTATTGACTAAATAAGAGCCGAAAAACGCTACAAAACGCTTGATTTTTGCGAATTGCAAAGCTAATTAAGTTTCAGATTGCATCTCTATCTTGAGCAATGAGATTAAATCAACCAACCTTTTAAGCGTTTGGCTATGTGAGGACGGCGCAATTTCCGCATGGCTTTGCTTTGAATTTGACGCACTCGCTCGCGAGAAAGATTGAACATATTGCCAACTTCTTCTAAAGTACATGGTTCGCTGGTTGTCAAACCATAACGCAGAGAAATCACATCTTTCTCTCGTGGAGTTAACACATCACCCAAGACTTCCCAAATCTCCTGACGCATCATGTTTTCATTCATTTTTGCTTCAGGAGACAAGTTATCTTCATCTTCTAGCAAATCCATCAATTCCGTGTCTTCTTCTTTACCGACGCGGTGGTTGAGAGAAAGTGCTTGTCGTCGTAGCTGTTGTAGCTGACGTAGTTGTTGCACGCTAATCTCTAAATATTCTGCCATTTCACCTTCGGTAGGATTACGACAGAGTTTTTGTTTGAGTTCCCGTTGGGCTTTTTTTAGCTTGTTAAGCTTTTCGACAATATGAATTGGTAGTCGAATTGTTCGCGCATCGTTAGCGATCGCTCTGGTAATCGCTTGTCTAATCCACCAATAGGCGTAAGTAGAAAACTTATATCCTTTATCGGGATCGAATTTTTCTGTAGCACGATTTAAACCCATTGCTCCTTCTTGAATTAAATCCAGAAAAGGCACTCCCCGATTTAAATATCGCTTGGCGATAGACACTACCAATCTCAAGTTAGAGCGAATCATTTTGCGTTTTGCTACTCTCCCTTGATACAAGCGATTTTCTAGTTGCTTTTCCGTCATCCCTAACTCAGAAGCCACTTCTAATTTGCTAGCTTCATGTTCCAGTTTTAACTCTAAAGCCGCTTGTATTTCTCTAAATTCCTCTATAAACCTAACTCGCCGCGCTAACTCTACTTCTTCATCAGCTTTTAAAAGCGGATAACGTGCCATTTCTTTAAAAAATGCGCCGACAGCATCATCATGTTCGGTTTTGTTGTATCCTGAAGGACGAGCCGCCGCCATGTCATCTCCATCGCGTTCGTCCGATTCCAGATTTTCTACTACAATTGGAGATTCTTCTTCTGCCACTGCATTTAAACTATCGAGTGATGGTTCTTCGATATCAGCAGCATTCTCCAGTATTTCCATTTTTCCCAATTCAACAATATTCATATTTTCCTTTAGGGATTGTTGCTTTGTTTGGTACATAATTCATTTACACCTACTCGTTTGAGGCTTGGTAGTTTTCCCTAATGGACGATGCACCCGTAAAGAATAGCGAAATATAAGCTGATGCTAATTTGTCTACAGAAATAAAAATCGGCATCTACCTAGTATTTATAGGTTACACTTATATACAACCTATAACGAAACTGACCTTAGCACCCAATAAAACTTTTTTTTAGATTCCCAACAGATATATTCTTCATTTTTTTCGGAATTATCAAATATGTCAAACCCCCCTCAAACTTTCTCAACCTTAACAAATATAAAAATTTCAGCTAATCATCCAAATCTCTTAAAGTTTCATATATTTTTCTAAATATTTATAATGTTTTAGGCGCTGGAGTCCACTGTAGAAAAGGAATACCTACTAATGGGTTTACGCATTCCCGATCTGATTTCCAGTTACCTACACAATCCAAATTACAAGAGTAAGAGCTTAATTTCGATCCGATATTACTTTGTATAAAAGCATCTCATATACAGAAAGGGTTGAATATCTACCGATAGGCGGAAAAAGGCTACTCCATATTTAGTAGATAGAGTAACTGTTGCAGCAATAGCCGACATGCTTTTATTTGTATAGTGGGCACCAAATATTTATTGCATATATAGTTGATACGAATTTGTCTAGTAGATTACATAAGAGGAAAATTATCAAGTATTATGAAGAATAACAGTATTGAGAAATACCATTTAAATTTAAGAAAGCGAAAAACTAAAGTTTAGTTAGCTAGGTTGATTTTGACCAGCTATGTGAAGGAAATATTTAATTATAAAATCAGCAAGTATGTATATTAATGACATAAAAATATCTCCTTTAGTGGTAAGTGAACCGAATGAATCATATAAGTCAGGTGAAACTGTTAATCGGTGGGTTGAAGTATTGGTAGACTGTCCAGGAAGTACAGGACTATTTACTTATCGATTGCCAGCCCAGTTAGAAATCAAACCAGGGGATATTTTGAGCGTGCCATTTGGGGCGCAACAATTAGGAGCGATCGCAATTCGATTACTGGCACAACCCAATATCGATTTACCACCAGAAAAAATCCGGGAAGTAGAAGATATAGTCAGCGTTGGATTTTTCCCAAGTGCTTATTGGGAATTACTCAACCGAGTTGCTGCATATTACTATACGCCGTTGATTCAAGTAATCCGGGTTGCTCTGCCGCCAGGGTTACTGGGGCGATCGCAGCGTCGTATCCGCCTGGTTGGAGGGAGAGGGGCAGGGGAGCAGAGGGGCAGGGGGGCAAAGGGGAGTAGTTATTTACTGGGATCTGCCGATCCTTTGGCTTTTTTGACTCCAACTGCGCGGCAAGTTTGGGAACTTTTACAAGGGCAACCAGCGGGGGACTACAGTTTTATTTACTTGCAACAAAAAGTCAAATCTGCTTATCGGGGAATTCGGGAGTTGTTGCGATTTGGTTTAGTAGAAAGCTACTTAGAACCACCACGACTAACTCGACCAAAATTGCAAAAAGCAGTTACGCTCACAGGTACAATTGACCAAGAGTTAACTACTCGCCAACGAGAGATTTTAGAAGTGCTGCGGCGACGTGGTGGCGAGTTATGGTTAAATGAGTTCTTACAGATTTGTAAAACAACTACCCCTACCCTGAAAGGGCTAGAGGAAAAAGGCTACATCGTCATCGAAGAACGGGAAGTTTTGCGAACCGAACAAGGCCCAACTTTAGTAGGCGATGGTGCTAAATCTTTAACTACAGCTCAAGCTAGTGCCTTAGCGACAATCCAGACATTAGATGAATTTGCTCAAGTTTTATTGCATGGGGTGACAGGTTCAGGAAAAACCGAAGTATATTTGCAAGCGATCGCACCTCTTTTCAATCAAGGTAAATCTGCCTTGGTTTTAGTCCCAGAAATTGGACTTACACCCCAGCTAACCGATCGTTTTCGCGCCCGTTTTGGTAATAAAGTTAGCGTTTATCACAGCGCCCTCTCAGATGGTGAACGTTACGATACTTGGCGACAAATGCTTACCGGAGAACCCCAAGTTGTCATTGGTACTCGTAGCGCCGTTTTTGCCCCTTTGCCCAACTTGGGTTTAATTATTTTAGATGAAGAACACGATAGCAGCTTTAAACAAGATTCCCCCATACCCACCTACCACGCTCGTACTGTTGCCCAGTGGCGAGCCGAATTAGAAAATTGCCCTTTGGTGTTGGGTTCCGCTACGCCTTCATTGGAAACTTGGGTAAGCCTGAGGAGGCAGGGGAGCAGGGGAGCAGGGGAGCAGGGGAGCAGAGGGGCAGGGGGAGAATTCGTAACTCCTCACTCCTCACTCCTAACTCCTAACTCCTCACTCAGCACTCAGCACTCAGCACTCAGCACTCATTATTTAAGTTTGCCTGAACGCATTAATTCTCGCCCTTTACCACCGGTGGAAATTGTTGATATGCGGCAAGAGTTACAGCAGGGAAATCGTTCTATATTTAGTAGATCGCTGCAAACAGCTTTAGAAGAGTTGCAAGAAAGAAAACAACAGGGAATTTTATTTATCCATCGCCGGGGACACAGTACTTTTGTTTCTTGCCGCAGTTGTGGATATGTATTAGAATGTCCGCACTGTGATGTGTCGCTGGCGTATCACCACACCGAAGAAAAAGCGCCGGAATTATTGCGGTGTCATTATTGTAATTATGCGCGATCGCACCCCAAATTTTGCCCTGATTGTAGTTCCCCTTATCTAAAATTTTTCGGTAGCGGTACTCAACGGGTAACGCAGGAACTAGCAAGGCAGTTCCCAGAGTTGCGCTTGATTCGTTTTGATAGCGATACCACCCGCAATAAAGGCTCCCATCGTACCCTACTTACTCGGTTTGCCAACGGCGAAGCAGATTTGTTAGTCGGTACGCAAATGCTCACTAAAGGTTTAGATTTACCACAGGTGACACTTGTGGGTGTTGTCGCCGCCGATGGATTACTAAATTTATCAGATTATCGCGCCAGCGAACGAGCGTTTCAAACCTTGACTCAAGTCGCTGGACGTGCTGGTAGAGGTGAAGATCCCGGTAGAGTGATTGTGCAGACTTATACTACAGAGCATCAGGTAATTGCAGCAGTGCGATCGCACGATTATCAATCTTTCTCTCAAGCTGAATTGGAACAACGCCAAGCACTCAATTATCCTCCATACGGGCGGTTAATTTTGTTGCGTTTGAGTAGTCTCGACCCGATTCAAGTGCAAAATACGGCGCAAGTTATTGCTACAGCCTTGAGTACAGAAGAAGAATTCGAGATATTGGGCCCAGCACCAGCGAGTGTTTTACGAGTAGCTAATCGTTATCGCTGGCAAATATTGATTAAATTTGCCCCTGATGCCTTACCGCGATTACCAGATTGGGAAGAAGTGCGATCGCTTTGTCCTTCATCTGTAAGTTTAACTATTGATGTAGACCCGTTAAATATTATGTGATCGTTATGCGATCGTAAATTACTACCCCACCCAGTTGCGCACTGATAAATAAAGCTGATTTGCTTAGTAATTAAGTTAATCTCTGCATAATCCACCTTCAGATAGATGAGTGAATTAAAATATCATCTTATTACAAAGGTAAGTATAGATATTGAAAAATTTTTCCTGATTTACTGTCAAACTTATATCATGTTCGGCTGATTACTTAATAAAATATCTCCATGTTCGTGTTGGGTTTCATTATTGTTAAACACAACATAAATATGGATAAAATATTGGGTTTTGTTTTTCAAAGGCCACTTGCTTGGTTGTCGAGAAACCCCCAGATGTTCGCGGTAGCATCTTTAAGAGTTGCTGTCCTATTGGCGTACCCTTACAGGGAAGCAAGCTACGCCTAGCGTCTCCCTTTGGGAGAAGAGAAGGCTTTACGCTGCACTATTGCCCTTGCTGGTTCCCCAAACTATAGATATTACAAACATTCAACTAGCTTGATATTACTTTTGTATTAACAGCACTGATAAAAATGAACTCTGCCAGCACCAATTCATATCGTATCCATTTAAAGACTTATCATTAAGACGGCAAGGGTTAGGGGGAAAAGGGTTTCCTGATTTTTGTACAGATGCGGGAATTATAACTAATTAGGCGGACATGATATTAAGGTTGGTTTACGGTAATAATTTTAAAGATTTATTGCTTTTTACGTAATCATGCTGTGCCAAGTTGAGGCATTAGAAAGTTCCCCTATAATTCTCTTAAAAACAAGTTCAGTATTGATGTATAAAAAGTATTTAATAAATACTTTTTATACATTCTGGAGAAATGAGTTCCCTAAGACTTGCGGTCATTACGTTCGTTTATAGCTAGTGAAAGATTGCCAAGAATAATCATTGCAGATACTTGGCCGAATGGCACGCTTGTTAACGGCAAACCCATTATATATAAGGCTTTTGGGTGTG
>NZ_JAVRCC020000084.1:0-22644 GCF_034530975.2 Nostoc sp. DedQUE07
AATCTGGGTTATTTGGTTGTCACTGAGGTGAAGCTCCCTCAGATTGGTTAATTTAGCGATCGCCTCTGGAATCTCGGTTATTTGGTTGCCATTGAGGTGAAGCTCCCTCAGATTGGTTAATTTAGCGATCGCATCAGGTATTTCAGTTAGCTCTACTCGAATTAAGATAAGTTCTTCTAAATGTAGTATTTGCGTTACCACATCGGGAATGCTCTCTAAAGGATTGCCACTAATATCCAACTTACGCAAATTAGGCAAATCCAATAGTTCGAGTGGAAGCGTTTTTAAATTGTTGCCTGAAACCTTTTCGAGATAGCGGTTTCCTACGACTTCATAACCTTCAACCTTCTTTCCCAAAATCAAAGACTCAAGCTGCTTCAACTTACCAATTTCTACAGGTAAATGAGTCAACTTCTGTCCCGACAAGTCTAACTCTTGCCAACCCTCAGCCACGGCGCGATCTATCAGTACCAACAACTCATCCTGCGTCATAATTCCAAGGAAAAGGGTGAGGAAAGAAGATTGATAAAGATGATCTTAACTGAATAGTGAAAAATGCTACATTATCACTTGTTGGCGATCTGTCAGTTCGCTGTTTGGGATATTGCGGATTTAGGCGTAGGCGTAGCCCGCACTTCGACAAGGCTCAGTGACCATCGTAGACATCGCGCCTTGAGATGTGGCGATCGCACATATCTAAATTTGGTTTCTAGCTATCTCTGTGATTATACCTGCAATCAATTATTTGGCATTGTTTACAAAATCGAGCGATCGTAAGTCGGAAAAACTTCATCCACCAAAGATTTGCGGTGCGTTACGCTCGCGTGACAAAGCTAAATTGTTGCAATCATGGCGATGCCTACGGCGGGCTACGCTTACGCATTGGTTATTTTGAGTACTCATTTGTTATTTCGGAGTACCCATTTGTTATTTCGGAGTACCCATTTGTTATTTCGGAGTACCCATTTGTTATTTCGGGGTACTCATTTGTTATTTTGGAGTACCCATTTGTTATTTCGGGGTACTCATTTGTTATTTCGGGGTACTCATTTGTTATTTTGGGGTACTCATTTGTTATTTCGGGGTACTCATTTGTTATTTTGGAGTACTCATTTGTTATTTCGGGGTACTCATTTGTTATTTTTGAGTAAAGCAAACGCCCCCCTTATCAAGGGTACGCTGTATATAGCGCTTCTGGGTTGAGTGCAATACAGACCTAACAAGAACAGCCCTTTCCCTACAAGGGAAAAGGAGTAAAATTCAAAGCCTCTCTCCTTTTAGGAGAGAGGTTTGGAGAGAGGTCAAAGTGTATTGCATACATTCGAGAACCGCTATATACAAGTTTAAAATAGCTGATTGACCAGGGTTTTACCCCACCCTAACCCTCCCCTTTACAAGGGGAGGGAACTAGATTTCCGGCTTCCCCCCTTTACAAGGGGGGATTGAGGGGGGTAATTCAACTTGTGTGTACACCGTAGCCAATGCATCGGGGGGATTAAGGGGGATAATTCGACATTAAGTTTTGACCATAATCACTGTACAATTACTCTTGCGAGAAATATTCTCGGCAATATTTCCTTGAATCGCTTGTTGCAGTAGACTTTCACGGCTAGCCCCTAAGACAATCACATCACTGTTGTCAAGTTTTGCACAATTAAGAACAGCTTCAGAAACAGAATTGGCACGAACGGGAGTGGCCATCACTTTACCGCTAACTCGGCGTTGCAGAAAGCGAACAGATTTATCTAATAATGTTGTGTCAGGAATCGAGTTAGTCGGTTGGAAAACCTGACATAGCTTGATTTGGGGTGATGTACTTAAAGAAGCAAGAGCAGGTAATAACTTAATTGCTTGGCTGGAGTTAGGGCCGCCTGCCATTGGCAACAACCAACGGTCGAAGGATCTTTTATCATCTAATTTAGCCAAGATAACATCACAACCTGCCTGTCGAATTATGGTATCCACCACTCGGCTAAAAACTCTACCAGGAGTTGATGTATTGCCTTTCCATCCCATCAGCACCAAGTCAATGTGTCGTTCTTTGACAGTCTCCAAAATTGCCCCAGCAACATTATGGGCAACTCGGATCTCGGTATGAACGGGAATCCGCAAATTCTCTCCTAAAATTATTGCCCGTTGCAAAAGTTGAAGACTTTTGCTGATTTGCACTGGTGTTTCCGATGGGATGCGGCTAGACGAAACGATAATTACTTGTAGACATTCTATTTCGTAATTGCGATCTTTGGCGATCGCAACTGCCATGTCTAGTAAAGTCTCGGCTGTCTGGGGATGTGAAAGTGGTACTAACAATCTTCCTTTGCCTGTAGCCGGAGCGTGAGTTTGGTAAACCACATAAGAAGGTGCTGATTTACGTTCTATTTGTTCGTTACCACTGAGTCGCTCTGCTTCTACACGGATAATATCACTACGAGTAATAATTCCTATGAGCTTGCGATTTTCTGTAACGGGTAAGCAGCTGAGATGATAACGATTGAGTATATGCAGTACATGAGCCAGTGTTGCTGTGGGATTTACTGTCACTGGCTCTGGTGTCATAATCTCGCCGATAGTTGTATCTTTGCCTGACTGTTGCGAAGCAATACTAACTAAATCTTCCTGAGTTACAATACCAACAACTTTACCATTCTCTAAAACTGGAAAGTTGCGATGGCGAGAGTCGGAAAATGCCTGTACTGCTTCATCAGTACTCATTTGACTAGAAAGAGTTTCCACCCGCCGTTGCATCACATCTACAGCACTCAGTTGTGCCAGAAGCCCCTCTGTGCTAGGCTCTTTGGTGATGTGAATTCCTTTCCACTCTAGTAAAAGGTCGTAGAGCGATCGCCGATCGATTTTTTCTGCTACTAAATAGGCAACCACAGACGCAATCATGAGCGGTAGCACCAGATTGAAATCTGTTGTCATCTCAAATACAATGACGACTGCTGTAATTGGAACCTTGGAGACGGCGCTAAAAAAGGCAGCCATGCCGACATGAGCATAGACTGTGGCAGCACTCATTCCCAGTAAACTGTGTTCCACAGCACCCACTAAGTAACCAAGGGCAGCGCCCAAGGCTAAGGTGGGAACTAGTAAACCCCCTGGCGCTCCAGAGCCGTAGGTAAAAATAATTAGGGTAAACTGAACTAAAAGAGCGATCGCGGCAAATGACCAATTAGCACTACCCACAAGCAAAATTTCTCTCAGCCCAGCATGATCGCGAAAGGTATCAGGTAAAAAAGCGATCGCCGCACCAGTAACTAACCCAGCGATTCCAATTCGCCAGGATAAACTCAACCTTAGCAGGCGGCGGTTAATTGCTAGACTCTCAAGAATACCTTTATTAAATAGAATGCCTAAAAGTCCCGCCAGCACTCCTAAAATCAAGTAGAAAGGAATTTCTTGAGCAAAGAAAGTTGTATCGGGAAGACCTAAATTTAGATGATTCAGATCCAGGCTGTGACTACCATAGAGCCGGGAAATGACTGAAGCGATGAAAGAAGCCAAAATCGCAGTACCAAGAGTGATACCTGACACATCTTGGAGTAATTCTTCGACTACAAAAAGCACACCTGCGATCGGTGCATTAAAAGCCGCAGCTAACCCAGCCCCGGCTCCGGCGGCGATGAGTTGGCGACGATGCTCTGGTGAAGTCGGTGCCCAGTTACTAAGTTGATTTGCCAAGGCTGCCCCAATTTGCACAGTCGGCCCTTCTCGTCCTAAAGGCATTCCCGAACCCAACACTAATGTAGCGCCGATCAACTTCACCAAAGCAATCCGTAGATTTAATGGCATTGGCACGCGAGCCAATACGGCTTTGACTTCAGACATCCCACTACCTGATGCTTCCGGTGCGAAGCGCTCTACTAGCCAACCAGCTAAAAATCCCCCTATTAATCCAACACCTGGTAGCACCAAGTAGGCAGACCAATGGTAAGAAAGATGCACTCGCAATGCACCTGCCCAATCCACTGCCTGTCCTAACAGAACTGCCGCTAACCCAGAAACTAGACCAATCAGGCAAGCTTCCACGAAAGCCAACCGTTTGGGTCGAAGCAACTGACGCCAAAGCCTCAACCAGAGAATTTTACCCTTGACTAACATATTTTTAGCGATCGCTTGTCATCAATGAAGGTATATAAATGTCTAAAATGTCTTACCATTCACCCTATTCATAGCTTTTCCTAAAAAAATGAAATCAGAATGAAATTTTTATATGCCTAAAGATAGATATGTGCAGTAGGGGTACAGTTATTTATAATGTTTTATACCAAATTGACTATGAGTTTATTAATATCACAGATATTTCGCCAACCCGTGAGATGATTCAAAACTGGGTAAATTCTTTGGAGTTTAGGTTAGGATTTACGCATAAAGATTGTCTAGAAAATTGAGTGTAAATTTACTATTAACGCTGCCAATCATACATTAATCGTCCGTGGCGATCGCGCACAAGTTCCCATTCTCCATGACGATATCGTTGTCCGTGATAACGTATAGAGCGATAGCGCCGTCTATAATAATGTCGTCGATTCCACTGGCGTTGATAGTAATAGTTTCCAGTCCGTTGCCGTCTATGATAACGTCGTCGAGTCCGTCGGTGAGCTAACAAAAACTCTTCACTTTGCTCTCCAACTAATTTTGTCTGTGCATCGATACTCTGTTCATTGAAAACATTGTTGAGAGTGTTCTCTTTGGCTTCAACCAAAGTAGGTGGGTACATGAAGGCTAATAACAGGAACGCAATTGAGGATAGCTTTTTGAAACGATTCACGTCTTTGCTTTTCCTAAACTATTGGTAATAATTTTATTTAATACTTAAGTTTAGTAATTATATAGTTCAAAATTCACAAACTTGAGGAACGCAAATGTAATTGCAAGTACATATAGCAGTTCCCATTCAGATAAAGTACAATGTTGTATCGCTTAATATAGTTGCTTGAGCATTATTAGTAAAAGTTTTAATTTTTATAAGCAATGACATACATTCCAAAGGATGCAGAGTGGTATATCGCTGAATTGGTAATCGAGTGTAACGTTGAGGGAAATCCACATAATGTTATTCATGTAAATATTGTTCTTGTCCGTGCTTCTTCACCAGAAGATGCTTTTGAGAAAGCCGAAGAACTTGGTTATCAGAGTAACGACACATATCTCAACCCCAAAAATCAAACTGTAATTTTTACTTATAGAGGCTTACGGCATCTTGATGTAATTCATGATGAATTAGAACATGGTGCTGAACTGATGTTTGAAGAAAAAATTGGTATACGTGAAAGCGAATTACAACAAATGCTGACTCCAAAATCTCAGCTAGCTATTTTTCGTCCGTTAAAACCAATAGATCCATCTAAGCCAGACTATACGAGTAAAGAAATTATGGATGAAGTCGCAAGAATGATGAGTGGCGATGGTGTTATTGAAAGACTTTAAATGCTTCAGCCCAACAGTGCATTCGCTATCCTAAACCTTTATAGAGCTAACGTCATAAATACGCTGTTCGGATCGTCAATAGACATCTTGCAAAAGTAAATTTTGCAAGATGTCGGAGAAAGGTTAAAGGTTAAAGGGTAAATGGAAATTAATTCTATTCCTTTCCCCTTGACCCCCGCCCCTTATCCCGCACAAATGCCAAGAAGTCTAATGCTCTCCTTAGCCATAGTTAATTAGTTTTTTGCAGATTGCTAATTGTCAAAAATATTTCATCATCAGCGATCTGGCTATTATAATCAATGTTAATTTGAGTTGGATAACCAAGTGTTGGATCGTATTGTACAGTCAAGTTTGCTGCTTTACGAATCAGCGCATCCCTAATGATATCAAAGAGTTTAGGAATTGTATTATATTGTTTAAACAACTCTGCCTCAGCCGACTTTTGAGTTGCTTTATAAGTAATAGAACTTGTGACTCGATTACGTACTTTAATAATCACTGGTTCTGTGGCTTTAGGTAAACAATTGCAACTTCTAGTGAATTCATAGTGATAGTTAGAGATTTTTTGCCGTTTCCATAATCGGTAATTAATCTTAAATTGTTCTAAGTTTAAACTACTAGGCGCGGGGGTTGTGGCTACCTGTATAGGAGGAGGTTGAGATATTACAGGTGCACTAAAACCTAAAGATGCCACTAAAACAGCACTAATTGCAATTGGTAAGCGCATATAAATCCATTCTTAACTCCAACTGCTTACTTTAACGTAGCTTCAAGATGATTGCCAAAACATTGAAATTATTTGTGACACTCAAAGCTGGTAAGGTATTACGCAAAGAAAATTGCATATTAACTAGTGAGGGTTGTCCTTAGTCAAAAGTCCTTTGTCCTTAGAAACACTTCTGGACTAATGATGGTCTATACGGAAAATTTAGTCGTTACCTGCTTGCAATTCATCTTTTGTTAAATCTTTCCTGCCGAACCCTCTGCTAACCACTGTGACGGTAATCCTCTGACTCTATTAAGATAGATTCAAGTTCCCAGGAGCAATATCTCCTGAACATGGGTTTAAATTTTGAAAAAACCCTTTGTTCTTCACATCGGGTTATCAGTTGTATATGTTTTCTGAAGTTAAAAAATGTCTCATGTTAGCCGTACCTTTGGCAGCGGCACAAGTGGCTCAATCTGCAACTGGTTTTGTCGATACGGTCATGATGGGCTGGTTGGGAAGTCAAACCATTGCATCTGGAGGTTTGGGAACTATTATCTTTACTTTTTCTCTGTTGATTTTTAGTGGTATCGTTTCTGCTGTCAGTCCGTTAGCTGCCCAAGCATACGGTGCCGGAAATAAAGAAAAAGTTGGCACAATTGTCCGGCTAGGACTAGGGATATCTCTGGTGCTAGGAATACCAATTACATTGCTGCTTTACAATGGAGGTGCTTTACTACTTTTACTAGGACAGGATGCTAACACAGTAGCACTAACAGAGATTTTTTTAAGAGCGATCGCACTGGGTTTTATTCCTGGTTTGGGCTTTGCAGTACTTAAAAGCTTTCTTTCTGCTCTGTTACAACCGCAATTAGTGATAGTGAGTGTGGTTTTGGGTACTCTGCTCAACATCACAGCTAACTATGTGCTGATGTTTGGCAAACTCGGATTCCCGGCGCTGGGTTTAGCTGGTATCGGTTGGGCAAGCACGCTTTCACTTTGGAGTATGTTTGTTGCTTTGACAGTTTATATATGTAATCAGCCTCGCTTTGCAGTTTACGGTATTTTTCGACCTTCGTCTTACAAAGCTTTTCCTCTAGAGCATCGCCGGATCGTTGGCGAGATTTTTCAGGTTGGATTGCCCATCGGGGGTCTGATTACGGTCGAAGCCGGACTGTTCACTGTTGTGACTTTGTTGATCGGACAATTGGGAACAAATGCCCTCGCTGCTCATCAAATTGCTTTACAAACAATTTCGATGTCATTCCAGATGGCACTAGGCATTTCTCTAGCGACAACAGTTCGTGTTGGACAGTTAGCCGGACAGAATGACTTAGTTGGCACTCGTCTAGCTGGATATGTAGGCATTGCCATTGCAGCTTTAGCTATGGGTGTAGTAGCCATTGCATTTTGGCTAGTACCAAAGTCGATTATTTCTCTTTATATTGACATCAACAATCAGAACAATGCAGATGTGGTTGCCCTGGCGGTGAAATTGCTAGCAGTCGCGGCCATTTTTCAAATAGTTGACGGCGTGCAAGTTACTGCCGCAGGAGCATTACGCGGACTCAAAGACACCCGAATCCCGATGTTGATTGGCTTTTTTGCTTATTGGTGTGTTGGTTTATTCACTGGTTATACTTTTGGGATCTCGTTGGGGTCTGGAGCTATTGGTCTTTGGTGGGGATTGGCTATTGGTTTAGCCAGCGCTGCAATCATCCTAACTTGGCGGTTTAGCACCAGGAAAACTAATAACTATTGAAGAAGTCAGGAGTCAGAATGGGCTAAACCTTAGCTATCCGCTAACAGGAGTCAGAATTCTGTTTTGATAAACACAGATGCAGTTAAAGGCAAAAGTTCTCAAGCAACTAAATTATAGTGAATTAGGTTGAATGAACAAACAAATCTCAAATAACGGATTAACTAAATTTCAAGTACTGATTATGGCGATCGCATCTGGAGTGTGTGTTGCTAACGTTTATTATAATCAGCCAATTCTCAAAGATATTGCATCTTCTTTTCAAGTTAGCGAAAGTGAAGCGGGTAGCATATCTGTGCTTTCGCAAGTTGGTTACGGTTTTGGGCTTTTCTTTTTAATCCCCTTGGGCGATAAAATCAACAAAAAAACATTAATTCTTTCCTTACTTATATGTTTGTTTTGTTTGTTGATAGCGATGACGTTTTCACAAAATATCGTCCAGGTTTGGATATTGAGCATAGCAATTGGAATTACAACAGTCTCCGCTCAGGTTATTCTGCCTTTAGCAGCAAGTATAGATAGAATAACTACAGGTCAAACTGTCGGCAGTATTTTTACTGGTATATTGATTGGAGTTTTAGGAGCAAGGGTTTTTAGTGGATATATTGCTGAAAGCTTGAATTGGCGTTATGTATATGGATTTTCAGGAGTAATGATTTTAATTGTTACTGTCTTGCTAAAAATTTATTTACCTAATGTGAATAATGAATACACTGGTAATTATTTTGATTTATTAAAATCAACGCTTCAACAATTAAAACGTTTTTCTTTATTGAGAGAAGCATCTTTAATTGGAGGATTAATGTTTGGTGTCTTTTGCTCATTTTGGACAACGTTGACTTTCCATTTAAGCGGAGCGCCTTTTAATTTTCAATCTGACACAATTGGGATGTATGGCTTTGTGGCGATCGCAGGTGCATTAATGGCACCAATTTTTGGCAAATTAGCCGATAAAGGTAATTCCCAACGTTCCTTAACTATATCTGTATCTTTGGTGATTGCAAGTTTAGTAATTGCTAAAATTGCTTCTAGTTCAGCGCTGGCGATCGCTGTTGCTGTATTGTTACTAGATGTAGGCGTACAAGCAATTCAAGTCACCAATGTGGCAAGAATATACACTCTTGATGCTCAATCGAACAGTCGCATCAATACAGTGTACATGACTACCTATTTTATCGGTGGTGCTGTCGGTACTAGTATTGGTCTATTATGCTGGGATTTTGGGGGCTGGAATTTGGTGACTTGGCAGATGTTAGTTTTTACTTTGCTTGGATTTATTGTTATAGTCAGACCGAAAATCACTACAGCAAGCATAAATAAAAAATAGACTTTTTGGCATTTGTAGGGCAAAGGGTAAGGGGTGAAGGGGAAAGGGATGGAATTTCCTCTTACCCTTTGACATGAGTCCCTTTCCCCAACCGGAAAGCAAAAGTCACTTTTGTAAGAGACTCCATGAGTGGAACTTACAAGGAACAATAAAAATATCTCTTCCCCAGTTCCCAGTCCCCAGTCCCCAGTCCCTATTTTTAAGGCAGGTCTAATTATCCCATCCTTTTGGTCAAGAAAGGTTGTGATTTTAGTCTAGATATTCTGTTGGTATTTACCAATCAACAGTGTTATTTAAAGCTATTGGTTATTTGAAGCTATTGGGCGGCTACCATCTATCTCTATAGTATCTTTAGCTTTAAATTTACTCTTAGCGATCGGACGTTGACCATCTATGTCAAGAATTTCCTCAACTTCAAAATTACTAGGGTCAATTGGACGCTCACCGTCTACAGGTAGCATCTCATGTTCTTCAAAATTACTCTTAGCGATCGGGCGTTGACCGTCTATGTCAATTGTTTGATCGCTATAATTTTTATCTTTTGCAATTGGGCGTTGACCATCTATATCAATTGTTTTCTTAATCTGAATGTTACTTGGATCGACTGGACGATGACCATCTACATTAATTGTTTTCGTTGACTTTTGAGGTTCATTAGATAATGAATTTATATTAGTTTCATCCACTTTTACATCCCGACTTAAATTATTATTAGTCTCAGTTTTGTTTTTGTCATTCATGTTTTTTACTGTTATTCTGGATTATTTATCTGCTGTAGATATCATTTTTAAAACTGTTTATCTCTCTAGCTAAAGAGACTCAGTTGAGTAAATAACAGGAAAATTTGTTCATATACTAAGATACTGAAGTAGAATCAAAAAATCCTCTACCACAGCACAGAATATATCTCTGACTTTAGAGGGATTTTTCATCTTTCAAAAAATACTTAATTAAATTGCTGGAAGAATGTAAGATTTTCTATAACTGGCAGGAGCCATCTTTTAGGGTCTTTTTTGTGACTTTACGCGAACTTCTAAATATTTTGATGCAAGTCGTCTGATTTCATTTTCATCCCAAATCAATGTCGGTGCTGTAATAACCAAGGAAACTTATTCTTATGGTGTAAATATAAAATAACTTTTAGTACTTTTTTATACTAATAAGTAACAGTAAAAACCTTTGTATTAAATTAGATAAGTTTTTAAGTAGTTATAACAAATTATACATAAATTTCATAAAAATATTGACAAAGTATTTTTATTTTGCCAAAACATTTATATCAACAATCATCTATTAGCAATCATTACGTCATTTTCTAACTAAAGTGAGAATGCATACCGCATTTTCACTTAATTTTATACTGCTTAGTTTAATTTACTAAGTATTATCTCTAAATTGATTCCTTTACCAATGAGACTATATGAGCATTCGCTTTTTCCATATTCCTTTAAGGAAAATAATCCGCTTTTCTATGCTCGCTCTAGCTACGACTGTAGCACTTACAACTGTTGAACCTAGTCGCAGTAGTACTACATCTGAGTATCAATGGAATCAAGTCTCTATAGGAGGAGGAGGCTATGTTACCAATATTTATCTGCATCCTTTAGAGAAGAATTTAGCCTACATTAGAACCGATATAGGTGGCTTCTATCGTTGGAATTCGTTAGAGAAAAGATGGATTCCATTAATAGATCACTTTGGTTCTGATAAAAGTAACTACTATGGCGGAGAAGGATTAGCGCTTGACCCTAACAATCCAAATGTTGTCTATATTGCAGCAGGCAAATATACTAAGGCTGGCTTAGGAACAATCTTCAAATCGACCAATAAAGGTCAAACCTGGAACAAACTGAACATAGATTTGCCAATGGGTGGCAACGAAACTAAGCGATGGACGGGGGAAAGGCTGGGAGTTAATCCATTTAATCCTAATATCATCTTCTTTGGTTCGCGTTTGGATGGGCTATGGAAGTCGGCGAATGCTGGTCAAACATGGAAAAAAGTAAGTTCTTTCTCAGGAAAACCTAATGCATCCATTGGTATTACAGGAATTTTGTTTAGCAAAAAGAATGCTGGCTTGGTTTATGCAAATGCCTATGGAGACGGAATATATAAGTCTACCGATACAGGTGTTACCTGGAACAGAATAGCCGGAAGCCCATCAAAAGTAAATCGAATGGTGCTTAATAGCAATGGAGTACTGTATGTAACGCACACTTCAGGAGTTAGCAAATATGCAAATGGGGCTTGGAGCAATATTACGCCAACTAACATCAAAACTATTTCATTTAATGGGCTTTCTGTAGATCCCAATAACTCTAATCACGTTTTAGTTACTTATGACCAATACCATGAAACTACTAATTACTCTAGAGTCTTTCAATCTACCGATGGTGGAACTACATGGCAACAGAAAAGCCATTCATTGAATCCTCAAGTACCTTGGTGGCCAAACTGGTATTTTGCTTCTGCGGCCTCAGCGATTGAATTTGACCCAAATATTGCTGGCAAAGTTTGGTTAACAGACTGGTTCGGAACCTGGCAGGCAGACAATATCAATGCTAACAAGCCTATGTGGTCTAACTATGAAAAAGGACATGAGGAAACAGTAGCTTTTGAACTCATCTCACCTCCAAAAGGCTCACTATTGTTAAGCGGTGTGGCTGATGTAGAAGGCTTTAACCACGGCCAGAAATTAGATACTTACCCATCTACTCAATTGGGTGGTAGTAACGGCCCTTGGTATCAAGAAACATACAGTATTGCCTACAGTGAAAAAGATCCTTTACGTATGGTACGCGTTGGCGGACATCGAGGGTTCAATACTTTTACAGGAGGAACTTCCACAGATGGCGGACATACCTGGAAGAACTTTTCTTCTTTTCCGCAGAACATTATGCCACTACGGGTAGCTATGTCTGCAACTAATCCAAGTTTGTTTGTAGCGATCGCCAGCGAGAAACAACCTATACGCACAACTAACGGTGGAGCTACTTGGAGTGGAGTATCAGGTTTACCCAACGGGCCCAAGGGGCCGTGGTACTGGGGTCAACCATTGGCATCAGACAAAGTAAATGGCAATATTTTTTACTACTACAACGATGGCAAAGTCTACCGCAGTAAGGATGGAGCTGCATACTTCAGTATTGTCAACTCAACACTTCCTAGCGAAGATTGGTCTATGCTCAAAACAGTTCCGGGGGTGAGTAACGAAGTTTGGATAAGTCTCAATTCAAATGGGCTTTATCGTTCAACAAACGGTGGTACGAAGTTTGACAAAATAGCTGGTGTGGAGAAAGCTTATTTATTTGCCTTTGGCAAACCACAAACAGGAAGTACAATTCCAGCACTATATTTATATGGCAAAATCATTGGTATGGGAAAAGGAATTTTCCGTTCTTTGGATAGAGGGCAAACATGGACAAACATCTCTAATCCTCTATATCCCATCGGCAATGTCCCGAACGTGATGGAAGCTAGCAGACAGCAATTTGGGCTAGTCTTCATTGGCACCGACGGTAAAGGAATCTACTATGGAAAACCAAATTAATCCAAATTAATGACGTTGCATTCCCGACAAAATTGTATGTCACTATCTGGGTATCGCTGTTGTCGCAAGAAATTATAAGTTTAAGATAACGTAAACGCTTTGGCTTGCCGCAGGCTACCGCAAAGGAAAAAAGATGAGAAGAGAAGAGTTTGATGTGAGTGAATATGTAGATCAAATGGGGTTTTTGTTGGATTTGCAGTTAAAAGATGAGTATCGAGATGGTGTGGTGGCAAATTTTGAGAGAATTAGGGCGATCGCTAATCTGGTAAATTCTTTCCCTTTACCAGAGGAAATTGAAGTTGCACCAGTTTTTGAACCATAATTGCTTCAAGAATAGCTATGTTGATGTTTTAATGAAGCAAAAACTATTGCTGAGTGCTATTACTCAAAAAGCTAAACGCGCTATCTCTTAATATTTCAGCATGAATTTTGATTCAGCCGATGCCATAACAATATCAACTGCTGTACGCGAAGGTAAAACTAGCGCTGTGGAGGTTACGAAAGCTGCGTTAGCACGAATAGCAACGCACAATCATCTATTCAACTGTTTTACCACTATAACTGCTGAGACAGCTTTAACAGATGCAGCACTGATTGACAGGGAAATTGCCCAAGGTAATCATCCTGGAGTGCTTGCTGGTGTGCCTTTTGCGGTGAAAAATCTCTTCGATATCGCTGGTTTTACGACTCTAGCAGGATCGAAAATCAATGCAGTAAACCCAGAAGCTACTCAAGATGCGACCGCAGTAGCAAAGTTGAAGCAAGCGGGTGCTGTTTTGCTTGGTGCTTTGAATATGGATGAGTATGCTTATGGGTTTGTAACAGAAAACTCCCATTACGGTGCTACTCACAACCCCCATGATTTACAGCGAGTTGCTGGTGGTTCATCGGGTGGTTCGGCGGCGGCGGTTGCGGCGGGGTTAGTACCGCTGACATTGGGTTCTGATACTAATGGTTCAATTCGCGTTCCGGCGGCGTTGTGTGGCGTTTTTGGTTTCAAGCCAACTTATGGAAGATTATCTCGTGCTGGGGTAGCTTTATTTTCTAGCAGTTTTGACCACATTGGCCCTTTTGGGCGTTCGGTGCAGGATATCGCTACGGTGTTTGATGTGCTTCAGGGAAAAGACGATCGCGATCCCATTTGTACAAAGCGTCCGTCTGAATTATGTTTACCACAACTCAAACAAGATATTTCTGATATTAGAATTGCCATTGCAGCTGATTATTTTACCAAAGGTGCAGAACCGGCAGCTTTAGCAGCAGTGCAAAAAGTAGCTGATGCAATAGAAGTTACTAAATACGTAATCATACCAGAAGCACACCGCGCCCGTGCAGCAGCTTTTGTAATCACAGCTAGCGAGGGTGCAAATCTGCGTTTGGAAAAATTGCGATGTCGTCCTGAAGATTTTGATTTCGCTACACGCGATCGCTTTTTGGCTGGGGCGTTAATTCCTAGTAGCTGGTATCTTCAAGCACAACGGTTTAGAAGATGGTATCGCGATCGCGTTCGGGAAGTTTTTCAAAATGTCGATGTAATTCTTGCCCCAACTACACCAATTTCTGCACCATTAATTGGTCAACAAACCATAATTTTGGATGGCGAAGAAATTCTTGTCCGTCCTCATTTAGGGCTATTTACTCAACCATTATCTTTTATTGGTTTACCCGTTTTATCAGTACCAATTCAGTGCCAAAATACATTACCTTTAGGTGTGCAATTGATTGCAGCACCATATAATGAAGCCTTAATTTTACGGGTTGCGGCTGCGTTAGAGGCAAAGGGTGTAGTTTCAGCACCAGTAATTTTAAACGCTCTTAACTCAGAGGCTGTTTGAAAAATCTAATTTATAGCAAGGGACTGGGGACTGGGTGAAAAGCCTTTTTGTGTCTAAGTTTTATCGTCTGTTGATGTCCTAACCACCTTGACTGTTGCAATATTACACAAAGACGCGATAAATTGCCATCCCCAAAAAGACTTAGTATCAGACATTTTCTAACTTAATTGATTGCGAAACTTACTAAGACTAATAGTTAATAACACAATAGCAATACTAAGCAATGCCAGAATATGCATCCATAACACATTTAAACCAACCCCTTTAAGTAAAATTCCTCGAACAATGGCAATGTAATGACGTAAGGGATTTAGTAGAGATAAGACTTGAAAAAAGGGTGGCATGGCTTCAATAGGGGCAAGCACCCCAGAAGTCTGCAATATCGGCATATTGACGAAAAATGACATCAATACCACCTGTTGTTGCGAACTGGAAAACATCGCCAACATAATACCTATACTGATCCCAACCAGCAGATAGATAATTGACAGCCCAAAAAATAGTAGAAAATTTCCACGCAACGGTAAACCAAAGACCAGTTGTCCTAAAGTCAAAGCTAGCAGAATATCTCCCATGAGCAAAAACGCTAAAGGCAAAATTTTGGAAAGCAAAATTTCCCAGTTTGCGGCTGGTGTCATAAGTAATTGCTCCAAAGTTCCGCTATCTTTCTCTCGTACAACAACGACTGATGAAACTAGTGTTCCAACAAGCGTTAACACTAAACCCATAACTCCCGGCACAAAATACCAGCTACTTATTAGTCCTGGATTATACAAAAACACCACTTGGAATGATATCGGAAAATTCAGTTGGGTTTGCCCAAAGTTACGATTATAATTTTGAATAATCTGAGTCATGTAGCCACTGGCAATGCCTGCTGCGTTTGCATCCACTCCATCAATGAATACTTGAATTTCAGCTTCTTTTGTTGCTAGCTTTCTAGGAAATTCTGGTGGAATAATCACCCCTAGATTGAGTTTACCTTCTTCTACTTGACGGCTCAAATCTTTCTCACTTGTTGGTACAGATTCGATGCTAAAAATACTATTAGAGGTCATTGCATGAACAAGTTCGCGACTAGCACTTACATTCGCATAATCAATGACACCCAATTTCAAATTATGTACATCGGGATTAAGTGCAAATCCATAAAGTAATAATTGCATCGTTGGTGGTACAATCAGCAGAATAATTAACTGCTTATCTCGCAAGATTTGATTGATTTCTTTGCGAAGTAATGCCCAAAACGAACTATTAAATAGTCGTGGAAAAAACATATTGATTAGTAGCTGCAACATCTGAGAATAATACAGTTTAATAAGGTAATTGCATCTTACCTAAAGCACGACGCGTTATATTAAAAAACACCAATCCAAAAACAATTAGTACCACTAGATCAAACCAAACTCCTGCCCATCCACTACCTCTAACAAATGAATCACGAGTGATATCTATAAAATAGCGGGCGGGAATTATGTTAGGCATAAGTGACAGGGGAAAAGGAATGTTGCTAATAGGATAAATAAAACCAGATAGTAATAGAGAGGTAACAAAACCGATCACAGAGACACTTTGTACAGCAGCATTTTGGTTACTGCTTCGTACTCCAAATAGCAAACCAAATAAAACACTGTCTGTAAGAAAAAGGACAGTTCCTATTAACAAGGTGATAAAATCGCCTACTAAGCTAACCTGGAAGATTAGCGAACCTAGACTCATGACTACGAATGCTTGAAGGATAGCTATCAGCAGGTAAGCCAGTCCTTTACCAAGTAACAGTTCAGTTGCACTTATACTAGAAACGTAAAGTTGTAAGATGGTGCCTTTCTCCTTTTCTCTCACCATTGAGATCGCTGTCAATAAAGACGGAAAAATCCATAAAACCACAGCGTAGACTCCCGGTACAATATACAGAGACTCTAACCGACCGGGGTTAAACCATAAACGAATTCGAGGTGTGACGCTGTTATTAGATGTTATCAGTCCTTGCTCCTGCATAAAAAAATTCGTCACTCTCTGAATGCTATTTTTTATGACACGAGCATTATTGACATCTGTACCATCAATCAGTACTTGCAGCGTAGTATTTTTACCAGCTTGCACATCTCGGCTGAATTGAGGAGGGATAATGACTGCTGCCTTAGCAATACCACGGTCGATGGCATCCTGCACCGGATCGTTTCCCGACCATTGGGTGGGCATAAACTGATTGGTGGCGTATAGTCGCTCAATATAGCCATTGCTAAGGTTTGTGCGGTTAAAATCTTGCACGATTAAGGGAATATTTTTACTTTCTAACCGGATTGCAAACCCAAAAATGAGTAACGTTATAAATGGCAGTATAAATGCTAACGCTAATGTCAGGCGATCGCGCTGAAACTGTACTAGTTCTTTGCTAAACTGAGCAAAAATCCGTTTCATAAATATAAAAAATATCAAAAAATTCTAGTTTTGCGATCGTTGTACTATACCGATCAAAGCGTCTTCTAGAAATGGATTCCCATCTTGCCACAAGCTTTAAACTAAAGTTTATACCCATAGAGGCGCGAAATTATCCCTAACTAAGACAACACGATATGTGTTATCACCAAAGCTAAGATAAATACAAAATCAACTGCTGAACCAACTAGAGAACCAAAAAACTTTGTCGGTAAAGCATTGCCAAACAACATTACCACTGTTCCCACAAACATCCAAGGCCATTGGATTTCACGCCAAATGTAGAATCCTGCTACACCAACTAACAAAGCGATTAAAATTGTCAAAATTGGCGCTTGACTTTTTTTAGGTTTATATCGCAGACTGCCAGCAAAAGTTATTGGTGCTAGTTCCAAGTGCTTAAGATTAGTCACCAATCCCAATCCAATCAAACCAAATGTAATTGTCCAGCAACCAGAGAATAAAATCGGTTTACTTGCCCAGAATACACCAGCAGCACTAGCTAGTCTAATGGCTACTACCACCAACAATGGAATCAATAAATCATGTAATAAGAAGCGCAGACGATTAAGGAATTTTAGGAAATTACCTTCATTAATTAAACGACCTAGCGAAATAATCAGATTGTCATAGGTCATTCCAGCTACTACTAATAGTAGCAACAATATGTTGGCATGGTGTGAGTGTTGCCATAAACTTATACTCCATGTAGCTAAGAGCAAATTAGCTACCGTATAGAGTGGATATAAGATAGCCCCCATAATTTAATCCCTAGTATTTTTAGAGAACGAAAGTTTAGATTACAAAGTTAACTTCTATATATTCTTGTGAGGTTCAGCTAATTAACTGAAGCTATACTTGCATCGCACTATTAGCGACATTACAAGCACGACGTTAAAAAATGAAGGGCTAGAGTCAAACTTTAACTCCAGCCCTAAAAATACAGCTTTAGGTAATGCCTAAAGCATTAATTAGTCTAAGTGGGAAAAGTAAAACCCTGGCTTTGTGTTCCAAACTGTACGGTGAAATTTCCTAGTGTACCACTAAGGAAACTCTGACTCGTTGTCTGGACAGCCGATGATCCACCATTAGAAAAACCTACGCCGACTCCTGAGCTTGACCCAACAGCTTGAATACCAGGTGTCGGAGGTGGTGTAACCCCACCATGAACAGCCTCCAAATCTATAACTGATACTTCTTCAAGCAAGCTAGATTGTAATTCAGCGATTTTGATATTAGCCATAATTTCCTCTTTGAGTTTTCTTGGTAGTACGTTGACGTATCTTATTTACTATGCTTCTAAAATTGTCCCTGATGATTTTTAAAAAGGGCGAGACCTTGAGAAAGCATTAGCAAAAAGAGAAGCATTGACAACTGGCGATCCAGCCCCTGCATTTAAGGTAGCAACTGATTCAGTACCGTTTTCAATTCTTCCCGGTCCAATAGTTACACCTGTGGTAATAGCAGATCCAACTGTAGTAAATTGGAAATCACTGCCTCCTCCATTAACTAACCGTAAATCGGCATCAGAAAGTTTCTCGAATTGGCTTTCTGGCTGCAATTCAGATATTTTTATCTTAGCCATAGATTCTATCTATTCCAAAGAGATTAATTGAAATTTGAACTGCGTTTGTTCAACAAAATAACTATAAACAATTTAGAAAATTTTGCAATACTTTTGTGCTTAAGTTTTGTAAATTTATTTTGGATATTTTTACTAACAAACAACAATTTAGATGGAGTATAACGCCACCTAAATTGTTGTTTTAGTTTTTAATTATCAGAATAATTAATATGTAAATTAGAACTGGATTGATAATTCACTTTTAAAGGAATTATCTTGAACACCAGCTCTTTCCGCATCATGATTTATCGAAACATAATTCAGGAGTCAGGGGTCAGAATACAAGAAGGGTATTCTGACCGAACAAGCGGATAGCGCAGCGTAAAGCCTACAGGATAGCAACTCTTAGAGACGCTACGCGTAGCTTGCTTTTTTGCAAGAATATGCTTAGAGCGAATCCGCGAACGTCTCAATAAGCGGGTTTAAGACTCCCACAAAATTGTAAATTTAGTAGTCTTCCCTACGGGACACTACGCCAACAATTAGTTGCGGGTCTGAACCCCCAAATGAATTGATTATGACTTCTGAATTCTTATTTAACTAAAAGCTAAAAGTGTTTAGAGCAAAAGCAAACACTTAAAGTCAAAGTGCCAAACAAGCGAATTGTTATTTTATTTGACTTATAGAGTTAGCTCGACTTTATCCATTTTTTAGCAAAGCGAATATTATCCCTGAAATCTTTGTGCAAAAGTAGTTTTACTTTTTTAACTTCATCGGTAATCTGTGATGTTGAAAAAGTATTTGCCAAAAAGCCAGGGGTTTTGCTGGATAAAGAAAACCGGGTTTTTAATTGTCGAGTTTAGAGTATGTTTGAATTTGCAAACATACTCTAACGCTCAGAGTACTTCCGTTAAATTCTATTGGGAAACTTGAAAAAAGGTTTTTGAGGCTAACGCCGTGTTATTTTTTCTTGATTGGTCTTACTGTTGCTTGAATTAAAGTTCCACCCGTTACTGTTTTATTACCGAAAGCGTCTGCTGTTATTGCAGCAGAACTAATAGTACTAGCGTCTATCTTAGCTCCTGTGTCGTCGTAAACAGCTATCGTTCCACTTGTCAAAAGTAAAATCGTAGTACCAGCGCCTCCAACTAAGTTTTTGACTTCTTCATCATTTAGAGATTTTAAATAACTCTGCTGGCAGTCTAAATCACGAATTTTAAGCATACTTCTCCCTTGTTAACTTCCTGTTTACCTCTGATTAACTTCCTATTTAGGATTATTGTCTGAGGACAATCTACCGATTGCTTTTTCGCGCCAAAAAAAAGAATAGCACTATTAGAAATTAATAAATAGTAGTTTTACATAATTTTTTTGCATATCATCCATAAAAAAGCTCGCCCTGTCAAGCTATTTACCTCATTTTGTCTTTAGAGGTTGTTTGAAAAGTATTTTGCTGTGACTAGTTTTAGATACTTTCAGATCCTCTGTATCCTAGTCATAGAGACGTTTTAGCTCACATTTGCAAGAAGTTTATCAATATGATATTAGAGAAATCATTAAGAAGTTGCAATGGAAGCATTACTACTTCTGCGGATAATATTTAGTCGCTTTTCAAGCAATTTTAAGAATAGTATTGGTTCGCGAATATCATTCGCGAACCGTAAATAGATAAAATGATTTTCTGATTTCAGGTATTAATAAACGAGTCTCATATCATACAAAAAAGTATTTGTCTATTCTCCGTTGGTATACATATCGTTGGCAGATAGAAGAGTATTATCAAATTCTGAAATCGGGCTACAAAGCAAAAAGCGATCGCTTGGTGGGTGAGAGATATCTTTGATAATAGGTTTTTTGACTTTGATTGCCGCACAACTATTAAGAATGACTTATTTATAGCGATCAACTATTAAGAATGACTTATTTGTATTGAACTAAACTACAAATTGTTGCATCCTGAATGTAAAATAAATTACAGATGTATCTGCTGCTTGAAAATACACCTCCAAAGCAAAAATAATGTTAATTCACTATTGATTGGACAATAGGCGCAATAGTGTGGCTAGGAGAATACTTAGAATATATAAAAAATAGTGTAATTAGGATACAAGTTTGGTGAAGAGGTTAGTTAGAGTTGGAAACCTCGTGCCAAACTTGCTTGTTGTATTCTTTACTACATTTTGTTGCATTATTTATTACATTTTGTTGTATTGGTTATTACATTTTAAAATTAATGGTTTAATTTTAATTGTTTAAAAGCTTTGTAAAGCCAAGAATAGTTTGTATAAATTATTCGCGAACCGTAGAATTTTTATTTTATGCCTAATAACTCAAAACCCTCGCCCCAAGAAGATTTATATGCACGCATAAATTGCGTAGTTCAAGCTAAAGAGCATCTTGAGAAAGAAGTCCAAGCAATAAGTGCAAGTGCTTCGGAAGAAGTAGCTGCATCTTCCTGTTGGATTGTTCGCTATCTTGCTAAAGGCAGGAAGTCTGTATATTGGTATTATAAATTACACGCTAGTGTAGCAATATTTCCAACAAAGACTGATGGAAAGAGTTCTCGTTACAAGCATTTAGGTAAAGCTGGTAGTCAAGCATACCTGGATGCTGTAGAACAAATTTTTCTAAAAGCCAAAATCGAAGCATTAGATCGTTCAATTAAAACTTTAGACCAGGGTTTGAAAGATTTAATCGAAGAAACTTCTAAATACAACAAAGATTAGTAGTGGGTTTGCGAATAATGTGCCTGCGAACTATTCTCGCTTCTTACATCCTGTGAAAAGTCAGGAGTAATAACCAATCGCGTACTCCTACAAAGAAGCAAGCTACACGCAGCGTCTCGTAGAGAAGAAAAAAAGAAATACTTAAATAAACTGTATTATACTATAGGAATCATATTTGATTTTTGAACAAAATTAGGTATTGTAGGGTGTGTTAAAACGCAGTTTGTAACGCACCAAACCCTTGATGATAGTGCCGTACTCTCGCAGCTACACACCCTACGTATCTTTTCAAAAATCAAATACTAGTCCTATATACTTCACTAAAAGTATTTGGATAAACAACCTTGCCTTTATACTGCTTTTGATAGTTTTGCAGTGGTTTCACCATGAAAAATTCCTCTGGTACTGGAAAAGGAGACTCGATTTCATAAACAACAGAAGGCTGAAAACCAAAGCGAGTATAGAAGTGGGGATGACCTAGTACAATTACTATGGCTTCTTTCTTTGCTTCTGCTATTTCTAACCCTGCTTTTATTAGTGCGCTGCCAATTCCTTGTCTTTGAAACTGTGGATGAACTGCCAAAGGCGCTAAACCAATTACTTGTAGTGCTTCTTCACTTACCAGGTCAATATAGCTGAATAAAATATGACAGACTAGAACATTTTCAACCTCTGCAACCAGAGATAAATCTGGAATATAGCGGTCAGAATGGCGAATTTTATCCACAAGTTTAGCCTCGTTTTCCTGCCCAAAGGCTAGTCTATTAACCTCAGCTATTGCTGTGTAGTCTGACAAAGTTTCAGAACGGATATCGATTATTTTAAAACTAATTCCATAAAAATCCAGTTTGCTCGATGTTCGAGAGGAATCTCGGTTTTTTCCAAATATGGCTCAATATTCTGAAAGCCAAATACACGATAAAGTGCGTGTGCTTCTTTTGCAAAAGGGGCACTGTCTAAACGTATCTTTGAGTAACCAATGTAGGCAGCTTCATTAATGATAACTTCTAATAAAGACCGACCAATTCCTTGTCTACGAAATTCTGGTTTTACATACATTCTTTTAATTTCGCCAATATCTTCACCAATCTTTCGTAAGCAAGCGCAGCCAGCTATTTTTTGCTCATATTGTCCCAAAAGCAAGCGCCCTGAAGGTGGTAGAAATTCGTGGAGTTGAGTCATATATTCCTCAAAGAATGTATTAGCATTTAAATTGATGCCAAATTTATTGCTAAATATCAGCTTAGTCTCATGAACCTATCCCACTAATACCAAAATGTGATAATCTACTTTCTGAATAAGAGG
>NZ_JAVRCC020000085.1:0-22633 GCF_034530975.2 Nostoc sp. DedQUE07
AGTCATATTTTTACTTCCTAGCTTTATCGTAAGCGATCATCCGGACATGATATTACTCAGACTAGGACAGCAGCGCTAGAGGTGATGCACTGGTTAAAATAGAAAGGAATTGACATTTGATCAAGTTTTTAATACCTCAATGATCTTGTCCACAAGTTCCATTGGCTCAATTGGCTTGGCAATAAAAAGTTGAAACCCTGCTTTTAAAATACGTTGCTCATTTTTGGCTTCAGCAAAAGCAGTGAGAGCGATCGCTGGAATTTGTCCCCCTTGCTCTATACTGCGGGAGCGAATCTGACGAATCAAGGTAAAGCCATCCTCATCTGGCATACTGATATCACTAATCAGTAGAGCGGGCGATTGCTGTTCTAAAAGTGCCAACGCTTCTTTTACTGATGCCGCCACTAATACATCTGCCCCGGCGCTCTGAAGAACAGTCTGCATTAACATCCGAGCATCTGCATCGTCATCCACAACCAGAATGCACAAGTTCTGCAATTGGGTAATTTTCTGATTACCATGCACCAATTCTCCTACTACTAGCTCCTCATTACTCAACTGCGTTGTCATTGTTACGATAGGTAGCCTCACCGTAAATGTAGAACCCTTGCCGAATCCCGCACTGGCTGCTGTGATATTGCCATTGTGGAGTTCTACAATTGTGAGAGTGATCGCAAGTCCTAACCCTAATCCACCAGCAGAACGAGTATTGGAAGCATCACGCTGACTAAACCGTTCAAAAACGAATGGTATAAATTCTGCTTCTATGCCCCTCCCTCGATCAATAACAGTAATCTGAGCTTGAGACTCAACTTGTTCCAACCTCACCTCTACACTTTCATTCTTGGAACTAAACTTGATTGCATTTGAAAGCAAATTCCAAACCACTTGTTGTAAACGAATGGCATCACCTAAAACGTTGGACACACCAGTATCAAGATGTAACTGAATTTGAATGCCCTTTGTTTGGGCTGACAATCGAATAGTATCTGCTGCTGACCGAATTACACTTGCTAGGTCAACAGGTTCGATTTCCAAATTCATCTCGCCCTTCTGCATCCTAGCCAGATCCAACAAATCGTCAATTAAGCGAACTTGGAGACGGGCATTCCGCTCAATCGTTTCCAGTCCCTCAATTTTCAGTGCTTCATCCATCTCATGTTCAGTTAGCAATAGTTGCGCCCAGCCGTGAAGATTATGCATGGGAGTACGTAACTCATGAGACAAGACAGCGACGAATTCATCCTTTACTCGATTTATTTCTGCCAGTTCCTCAGTCTTTTGTCTCAGTTCTTCCTCTACACGCTTTTGTTCGGTGATATCAATGCCGATTAAAAATGCGGCTTTGTTCTGGTCATATTTTTGAGCCACAATTAAATAGCTACGATCTGCGCTTATGGATTTCAACTCATATAATGCTTCAGATTGATCTCCAGCAAAGAAATTTTGCACGAACTCACGAAACCCATTACCACTAGCTAAAAAACCAATATCCTGACCAACAAAAGCTTCAGGAGGCAAATTAAAACTATCAGCTAAGTGCTTATTGACACCTAGATAGCATAAATCGGAACTGACCCAAGATACAATTCCAGGTACAGCCTCCAGTACAGTCTGCAACTGATCTCTAGCAGCTTGCAATTTTCTTTCTGCCTGGTTGCGCTGGGTAATATCTAGAAATACACTTACACACCCCCGCACTTTTCCATCTTCATCAAATAAAGGGGCAGCATACTGCGACAGATTAATTCTCACACCATCATTACGAACCACCTCAATCTCAGAATCCAGTATTTCCAGACCATGAGTGGTAGCATATTGCATAGCCAGTTCTTCTGGAGCTAGTTCTCTGCCATCCTGGTAAACTTTAAAGTTAGTTGGACGTTCATCATTAGGAGCGCTGAGAGAGGCATTTGCGTCAACAGGTATGCCCAGCAGTTTAGCAAGAGCCGGATTAGCTCGAATAGTTCGGCATTCTGGATCTTCTGCAATGCCAATGCCAGTTGGAATCACCTCTAACAAAGTTTGTAGTTCTTTAACTCGTCGATTTAAAGCTTGGTTTAACTTGATAATTTTTGCTTCTGCTTGTTTGCGGTTCGTGACGTTTTGGAAGATTGCCAAACCCGTCAGAATTTTACTATTTTCATCTTTGACTGGAAAAGTTTGTATTAGATAAACTTGATTGTTATAAGGGATTTCAATACACATTGGAGTACCCTGTAAGGTACTACGGTAAACTGGTTCTATAAGTTCGTAAGTCTCAGGGAGAACAGTTTCGTGCAGCGTTTTACCTTGGAACTCCTCTTTTGGTAAACCAAAGATTTGCAGTTCTGTACCCTCTGCACCCATAAAGCGCATATCTCGATCAAAGAGAAAAACTACTCCATTGGGTAGATTTTGGGTTAATGTTCGGTATAGTTCTTCACCTTGACGAAGTGAACGCTGACTCTGTAATAAATCTTTTAGATTGATTTGGGCTTCTGTTTTATCAGTATCTGACTGCTGTTTGCTTGACTGGAAGTTAGCAGTTAGCGCACTGATTAATAGACCCTCGATAATAAATAATACAAATTCCAGACTATTGAGAGTAGAAGATGGGTTTGTAAAAAAGTAATGACTAGCTAAAGCAGCCAAAAACACTGATGTCAATCCTGAAATGATGCTACCGTACCAAGTACTTATAGAGATAGCAATCAGCCACAAGCTGAAAGAACTTGTGATTCCAGTTAGATGCTCTAGTCCCAACTTGACTAGCAAGGTTACTCCCACACTGAAAAATGCAATCCTGTAAGGCAGGTATTTTTGTTTGATGAATAACATAGAGATGGGAGCAACGCTCCAAAGTGAGGCCAGATAAAAAACGAGCGATGTCTACGGCGGGCCACGCCTATGCTAAAAACTATTTTCAGTGTAATAAATATTTAGTATATTTAAATACGTACTAATGCGTAGTGAGGTCTGATGTATGGTGACATGCGCGAAAATTTGTAATCACAAGAATTAAAGTAGGATTTCCGAGTAGCAATAATTTTAAGATTGAGGATGTTTACCTTCATAGAAAAATATATATGTGCAACTCCAGATTTAACTAAATCATCTGAATCTTAAAAAACTTTGGCGTTGCATAAATGCGGCATTAATTGGCGGTTTAAACCATTGAAAATTTGTTCTAAATTGTCCGGAATTATCCCATGATTCAGCAACAGCAAAACTTTTAATATATTGATTTATGATGATGCCGAATGGATATAGAAACATATATTCCTCAAACCAGAAGGAGTATTGTTTTTCGGAGAAGTAAAACCAACAGCTACCGCTGCATTGAGTGGATCAATTAATGGAATTAGCGAAGCGATGATGATCCAAACACTTCCTACTTTCGCTGCAACAGGTTCTTTTCCATTTCAACTCACTCAGCAGCAGCAAAAAGCTTTAGATGCAATGTGGACATTTATACAGCCACCCGTGATGGCTGCTTTATTTCTGCTGGTTGGCTATGCAGGAACCGGCAAGTCAACTATTGTTTTCCAACTAATTAAAGTTCTTGTTGCCACGGGTAAGCGAGTTGTATTGACTGCACCCACTAATAAAGCTGTAGGTGTACTGCAACGCATGGCGGCAGAAAATGGCGTAACTGGGGTAGAATTCTTCACCATTCACCAGTTGTTAGGACTGGGTATGGTAACTAGAGGTAAAGAGAAAGTACTTGACCAAACTGGGCCTTCTTACATCAATCTATTTGATGTTGTCTTTATTGATGAATGTTCCATGATTGGCAAACAACTCTGGCACTGGATTGAGGATGTTGCTAACCAATCATCCACCTGGACAAAAATCAAAATTATTCTCATGGGCGATCCAGCACAATTAAATCCAGTTAATGAAGGAAAATCTCCTAGTTTTCAAGTGCCAGATAAAGCAGTTTTGACTCAAGTTGTGCGTCAAGGAACTGGTAGCCCTTTGTTAGAGTTTGTCACTGCTTCTCGCTATGCAGTTACGAAGAGTAAGTTTCCTTTTGAGCCTTATGCCAAATATCTGCCTGATAAAAGTAATGGGGCGCTGATGGTTAAACGTCAAACTTTGCTGCGTTATGCCTGCAAAAAGATGAAGAGAGAATTTGCTCAAAACCCAGATTGTTTCCGAATTTTATCCTGGACGAATACTCAAGTTGACTTTTACAATCAGCAGATTCGCACACATTTATATGGTGAAAATCTCAATCGCTTTATTCCTGGAGAGAGATTAATCACCAGAGATCCTGTGATGGCTCCTGATGGTAAAACTACGATTCTTTCTACATCTACAGAGTTTACTGTTTTAGATGTCTTTGGGGATCGTTACAACAACTATGATACTTGGAGGTTAAAGGTAGAGACAGATGAAGGGATTGTGCGTCAAATCTATGTTCTGCATGAAGATGAGCAAAAACAATTTGACCAAGAAACCAAACGCTTACTCAAAAGTGCCAAGCGTAATCCCTTTCTGTGGAAGCAGTACTACAAACATTCAGAGCAGTTTGCCAACATCAGAAACTGCTTTGCATTAACTGTTCACAATAGCCAAGGTAGCACTTTCTTAGAAGCGGGTATTGATGGTCAAGATTTGAGTAAGCGACTTTATCCAGAACGAGGAGATGACAGTAAGGCAGTACTGGCAAAGATTAGAGAGTTTAATCGTTTGTACTATGTTTCTAGCTCACGGGCTAGACAACGGATATTAGTTATCCGGTGACAATGGTGTATAGGAATCTCGACCCTATCAAACGGAAATAGAGGCTGAAAAAGCTTACCTTATATAAGGTTTAGCTTTTTACTTCTCTGTTTTAGCCAAACAGGGAAAGAGATATTTCCGCGATCGCACATCCTCATATCTGCGTTGATTCGGCGACTTGCACCCGAAGACAGCAGGCTCGCTTTTTCCATTTTACCAACTTTCGGTGATTAGAGATCGGGTAAGCTATCTAGTGTAGACATATGACGAAACTCGATGCAGCAAAGGTTAGCGTTACCGCCAGTATCCCCGATTCTTATCGTTTTACCAACATTCGGTTATAAATTGGTAAGGTTTTTATTCGGTATGTGGTGGCAAACGTCAGCTTCGCTAATCTTACCCCATCATAGGAAGTGCGTTGAAAGTAAGTAATAAATCGATAACTGGTCACAAGTAATAATTAAGTCGGAAGTATCCCCAGTCTATTCTAAATTATCGCTACTGTTTGATGGAATTAAGCAAAATTAAATGAACCGAGGCGCAAGACGAGTAGCCGGATTTAAATCTGAGCATCGATAGTTCTAATTTGACCTAAGAGTTCATCAAACATCAAAGGGAACCGAGTGATGAAACATAACATTATTAAAGCAGACAGCAATGTAGACACAAACCAAAATCTACTTCTAGCAGCAGATTCATCAGGGACTGTACTATCAAAGCCAGTTTCTCAAGATGCGGAACCTGCACACTTAAATAAGGAGAATCTCCATGAGCCTGTCACAAATGTGGGAACGCCTCTGCAAAATGACTGCTGGATTTATCGGATTGTAGTTAGCGCATTGGCACTAATTATACTATCATGCATCGGTAGTGCGGTTTGGTTGCAATCCCAGGATAAAGAAATTCCTGAAATTTTCATTGGACTGGGAACAGGAGCGTTAGGTGGTTTGGCGGGACTTTTGGCACCTACCTCCTCTAAAGAATAAATGCTCTGGCTGCGTAAATTTATTTAACCAACGAAAAAATAGCCTCAGTTCAAAAACGAACTGAGGCTATTTTTTATTTTATGTCAAAAATTATACTTAAGTCCGCATCTCCCTTATATGACTTATGATTGACTTATAACTGAGTTCCTCTATGGTGCATTTATACAAATGTATGATAATAGCATTCTCCCTATAGGAATCCTGCGATGGGACGCTCAGTAAGAGTTGCTAAACAATTTATTACTAAAGTTAAAAATGCCGTTAAGCGTCAAGGATATCCACGCTGTAAGGATTTGGCGGAAGATGCAGGGATTTCTCTCTCTACTGTTAGCAATTTTCTAAATGGCAGACCTGTGGATTATCTGAATTTTATAGAACTTTGTGACAGGTTGGGACAAGATTGGAAAACCATACAGGATACTAATTCCAACGAGAGCGAAGACACCTTTTTGTGTGAAGATTTGGTTCAGATAGAAAATGATTCAGAGGAGGTGGGCTTTATTTATGTTGAACGTCCTCCCATTGAAGAAACTTGCTATCAGACGCTTTTGCAACCTGGTTCTTTGTTGCGGATCAAAGCACCTGGTTTGCGGGGGAAAACATCACTCATGGCGAAAATTCTTCCTCAGTTGATGCGAAAGGGATATCGCACTGTGTGTTTAAATCTGCATTATGCAGAAACAAGTTTGTTTACTAACCTAGAGAAACTGTTGCAATGGTTTTGTGTCAGTGTGGGTAAAAGCTTGGGGATGCCAAACCGATTGGGTGATTACTGGGATGCGGAATTTTCTAGCCCCAAAATGAACTGTAAAGAATACTTTGAAAAGTATCTTTTAACAAAATCAGCAAGTCCCTTAGTTTTATGTTTGGATGAAGTAGAGCGGATTTTCCCTTATCAAGAAGTAGCTTCTGATTTTTTAGGACTATTGCGAGCTTGGCACGAAGAGGCGAGAATTTTTAATATCTGGAAAAAATTGCGGTTAGTAGTTGTTCACTCTACAGAAGTTTATATTCCCCTAGAGGTGAATGAGTCCCCATTTAATGTAGGTGTACCAATAGATTTACCTGATTTTAATAGCGAACAAGTCCATCATTTGGCACAGCAGCATGGACTTGATTGGGATTTGCAACTGGTAAATCAGTTAATGACAGTGGTAGGAGGACATCCTTATTTAGTAGGGGAGGCGTTTTCTTTTCTTAAGGTAAATCGCCACTTTACACTAGAAAAATTGCTACAAACTGCCGTTAGTGAAGCAGGTATTTATAGCAATCATCTGCGGCGATATTGGTGCTTAATTGAACAGTATCCTGAATTGGCAGAAGCACTGAAAGAAGTGGTAATGGCAACTGATGAGGTACGTCTACCACCAATGCAGGCATATAAATTACACAGTATGGGATTAGTACATCTTAGGGGAAATGAAGTGACAATTGGGTGTAATTTGTATCGAAAATATTTTAGCGATCGCTTTGGATTGATTCCCTGAATTTTGTTTGTGATTTTTTTTTTAAGACGAGTTAGGTGCAGCCGTAACCCAATATATACAATGACAACAACTAACGATAGTACATTAAGCTCCCAAAGGCGCACCCTACAATGTTCAAATTAACTTGATTTAATATGAACACCATATCAACATTAATATATCAAGTAGGGGGTAGCTTACCTGTTGACACCCCTAGTTACGTTTACCGCCAAGCAGACGAAGAAATTTATCAAGCACTAAAAGCAGGGGAGTATTGTTATGTCTTAAACGCCCGACAGATGGGCAAGTCTAGCTTACGAGTGCGAACCATGCAAAGGTTGGAACAAGATGGGATTCGCTGTGCGACGATAGATATTACCGTCATTGGTTCCCAACAAGTTACGCCACAACAATGGTATGGTGGTTTAATAAGACATCTTGTCAACCGCTTTTTACTTTCAGAAGATTTTAACTTGCGAACATGGTGGAAAGAGCGAGAATTCCTTTCACCCGTACAATGTTGGGCAGAATTTATCGAACAAGTGCTGCTACAACAAATTTCTGAAAATATAGTTATTTTTATTGATGAAATTGATAGTCTACTAGGATTCAGTTTTAAAGATGATTTCTTTGCTGCTATCCGCGCTTTTTATAACAACCGCACGGAAAAGCAAGAATACCAACGTTTGACTTTTGCACTGTTGGGTGTGGCAACTCCCTCAGATTTGATCGGTGATAAAAATCGCACACCTTTTAATATTGGTAGAGCAATTCAACTGTGTGGTTTTAAGTTAGAAGAAGCAACTCCTTTAGCGGCGGGATTGGTGGAACAGGTAGACAATACTCAAGCAGTGTTAGAAGAAATTTTGCAGTGGACAGGGGGACAACCCTTTCTCACCCAAAAGGTATGTAAGCTATTAGTAAATAGTAAATGTGGAATTGGCAAACCAAGCAATAATTCGCTCTTTGCCGTTCCCTATTCACCATCCTTAATTGATAATTTAGTGCAATGCTATATCATTGAAAACTGGGAATCTCAAGATGACCCAGAACATTTAAGGACAATACGCAAGCGAATTTTGAGAGATGAAGAGTCTGCTGTAAGGCTACTGGGAATGTATCAACAAATTCTGCAACAAAAAGAAATTATAGCAGATGGTAGTCCCGAACAGATTGAAATGCGGCTATCAGGTTTAGTAGTAGAACAAGAAGGTCATTTAAGAGTTTACAACCGGATTTACGAACAGATTTTTAATCAAAAATGGGTTGAGCAGGCTTTAGCAGATTTACGACCTTATGCTAAGGCGATTACACTCTGGGGTACTTCCAATTATCAGGAGAAATATCTTTTGCAAGGACAGGTTTTATTAAGAGCGCATGAATGGGCAAAAGGTAAAAAATTGAGCAACCAAGATTATGATTTTCTATTAGCTAGTTATCAATTAGAGAAACATAAGTCAAGAAAAAAACTCTTTGTAGGAGGAGGGATGATTCTAACTATCATTAGCATTGGCTTTTTGCTCTTCAGCAGTCGCTTTTTGTTCTTGCGTACCAGCAACAGTCCTTTGTCGGTGAAGATGACTACTGCCTGTACCTCAGATAAATCCTTTCCTACCAATACCTTGTGTCCTAAACTTGCTGACGTACCCAACGTCCCTGCTGGTTTTTACAAATATGGAGGCTCTACAACTATTATGCCACTGCAATCAATTATACGAGAACAGATAACGAAAAGTTATCCCGAATTTCGGTTGATATATACCCTACAATCAGGGAAAGTACCTGGATCAACGACTGGAATCAAAATGCTTTTGGATGGTCGGCTAAATTTTTCACAATCTTCTAGACCATTAACACCCGATGAGTTAGAACAAGCTAAAAGCCGAGGCTTTAACCTGAAACAGATTCCTGTTGCGCTTGATGGCATTGCCATATACGTCAACCCTCAATTGCCTATCTCTGGTTTAACCTTATCTCAGATAAAGGATATTTTTACAGGGAGAATCACTAACTGGAACCAACTTGGCGGTCCCAATTTAAAAATTACTACCTTCAGTCGTCCTTCAAATTCTAGTGGTACCCTAGAATTCTTTAGATCCCAAGTACTGCAACAAGAAATCTTCAGTCCTAACTTCATACGAGTGGAAAGCACCACAGAATCACTCAGACGTGTTGCCCAAACCCCAGGTAGTATAAGCTTTGCTGTAATAACAGATGTTATTGGTCAAAACTTAGTAAAACTTTTACCTATAGCCAGCCAATCTTCTCAGCCTTTTGTAACCCCCTGTGGAAATGAATACTGTACAACCATCAATAAAAAAGCTTTCATTGAAAAATCATATCCCTTGACTCGCCAACTCTTTGTAGTCATTAAACAGGATGGCGGCGTAGATGAACAAGCAGGCATAGCCTATGCCAACTTACTCTTGAGTGATGAAGGTCAAAGATTACTAGAGCAAGCGGGTTATGTGCCCATTCGCTCGGAAGTTACTGATAATAAGTGAAATGTTTTGATAACAAATTGGGCTCAATATAGGCTTCGTGAACCTTGGGTATTTTGCCAACTTAGGGTCATAAGTTGGTATTTAAGTTCTCACTGGATTAATTAGTAACTCTGTACTAAGCTATGTCTGCTTGTAGCCTTCTTATGTTTGGGTAAAATGGGAGAGTTAAAAAGCTGAAATTTATATATGATAAGCTTGTTCAGCTTCTATTTCCGTTTAGCGTAAATCTCGGCTCGATGCCAAATTCCGATTACTCATTCGTCAACAATGAGAACCTCTATTTATCTAATAAATCCGGGTTCTGTGCCTTGTTAAAATCACAAATCAAATAAGCTAATGAGCATTTAAATTGCATGAAAGTAGGGCTTAAGCCCTTACTACAAGCGAATAAATCTGGAAAAATAAATGACGATTAGCTTATGATTGCTAAATTATTAAATCGAAATAAATAATGTCTTCTTAAACGTTCGCTCACTTTAATAACTGCTTATTAACTATATAAAACCTGTCTTTTTTCTACAATAATTCGGCTATTAATCTGATTATAGCAGCTTTTTAGTCTCAATTTTTTTTAAATTACAATCAAATTTATCTATATTTAGTAATCACTTAAATGATTTTTATGAATAAAATTATAGCCAAACTTAGTGGTGAAAAGGTAAAGCTTACGCTTTAGTGTACTGAGGTGAAAAACATTATTTTTCCTAGTAAATGTGGTATAAGCAGTGATTACCAATTCAACCGAAACCTTTCTAAAAGACGCTGTTGTTGAAAGATATAACATCTCTAAGCTGAATAAAACTCGCATACGTTTCAAGATTCAGTTAAAGAAGACAACCAAGAGTAATGCTCCAAAATGGACAGATGTTCTCAAATATTCTCAAGATGAACAAGAATCTGACTTAGTGAAGGTTACAACCTCAGAAGTTGGTTTAAAGGGCATCAAAGTTTTCAAAGCTTTAGACGAAGCAGCAAACCAATTAAGGCAAGAAATCGCTTCAGTCCAAGAATGGATGAATTATGACAATGGTGATTGGATTTGTCCGATAGACTTAGCGCCCTTGGTCTGGAATCAACTAATCGGAATTCGAGATAATATTGCACCTGTTTTACGCACTCAACTGAAAGAAGAGTATGAAAAGGGGTACACAGACTATCAAGAACGTATTGACAAATTTCTCTCACTCAATGCTTGGCAGTTATCTGTAGAACAACAACAAGAAGTTAAGCAGAACTTAGCCAAAGCTTTTCCCTGTTTAGAGGAACTAGAGGACTATTTACAAGTAGTAATTGGTCGTCCTGTCATTATTCCCGCCATCAGTGAACAATTGTCAGAGAAACAAGCTGAATGCTTAGGACAAATAACTCGGTTTATCGAACAGTATGACAGAAATTTAGAACAAACACTGAGGGAATCAGCGATCGCTGGAGGAGAACAACTAGCAGCCCAGTTGCTCGAAGATTTGAGCAATTGGGAACCAGGACGCAAGCCAGTCAACTTCAAGAAGAAGATGGAACGCCATTTCAAAAAAGTCCAAATGCTTTTGGCTAACGCCAGTTTTGAAGCAGGTAGCAGCCTTGAACAAATGATGGCTCATCTAGAAAATGTTCTCGAAAACGCTTCTGTGGATGCCAAAAAGCTGGATTCACAAGGGCGTTCTCAGTTACAGGAAAAAATGGATGAAATTTGCTCCAAGCTTTTGGATGAACAACACCATCTCCAACGATTAGCAAGTGATGAGGGTATGGGCTTAACCAGAGCTACAGCAATGTCTCTCAAACTTCGCTAGAAAAAACAATCAAGAACGTATCTGTATCGTCCTTGATCGAAAACGAGGTGTGGAAGAGCCACTGCGGTGGACGGGTTTCCCGGCATAAAGGAGGCAGTGCGTTGCGGAGGTTCCCCCCGTTGTAGCAACTGCCGTCAAGTGGCGTTGTAGAGGAAGACAATACGCCCACACTTCCTAAGCTTGCTACGTAACTGAGAGGGGAAGGAACTTTTTGCTTCCTTGCCTATCACCACTGTTCGCATTAATTTACCAGTCCACAGTATTTAGAGGTAGGAAATGTCGCACTTTTCAACTGTCACTACAAAACTAACTAACCGTGAATGTTTAGTACAAGCTCTAGAAGATTTGCAACTTACCGTCCAAGTTTATGAAAAACCACAATCGCTGAGAGGTTATTACGACGACTCCCAGGGGAAAAGTGCTGAGATTGTTGTCCCTGGTCGTAGTTTAAGTGTCCGTGCAGATATCGGGTTTAAGTGGGATCAGGAGGCAGGGGTGTATCAACTCATCCATGATGCCTATGAAACTGTACCCCGACTAGGAGAAGACTTCTTTTCGCACACCCTAATACAAGCCTACGGACAGAAGATGGTTCGCGCTAAAGCGGCCCAGTTACAAGAACATCTGGGAGAATGCACCATCACAGAACAAACCAATGGTCAGGTACATACTTTGCGCCTTGCATTTTCAGCACACCAGCAAACTCAACAAGTACGGAGATAATTTATGGAACGGGCAATATTGATACATTTTGACACTGTTACAGGCGAAGTGAAAATAGAAGCCGAGGGATTTGAGGGTTTGTCGTGTCTAGAAGCAACCCAACCCTTTGAGGAAGCTTTGGGTGTGGTAAAGGGCGATCGCACTTACAAACCAGAATCTCAACCACAGCTTCGTAGCATCATTACTCATCAACAACGACTGCACCAATAAACATTCAATGGGGGACGAGGAAAATTCCTCCGCACAATTTTTCTATGAGCGAACTACCTGAAGATTATCCGATGCTCCATATTTACCCCTCAAAAGGAGCGCGGCAACCAGTAATTCTCAAAGGAAACGCGGAAGGACTGTGCGCGCTACTCAATGCTCTAATTTCCGCCATTGCTCATCCAAATTCTTCTGGAGTTGCTGAAGTGTTTAACGGCGATGCCGAAGTTTACGAAGTAGTCGTGCATCTTGTTACCACTCACGAAAAACTTTCTCCCGTACCAGATCAAAATTCGCAACAATGAAACTATCAAACCTGATTACCACCATTGATTCTCAAATACCCATCGTGGCAATAGATGTTCTGTCCCCCGAAGAAGCCACTATCATTCAGTGGTTAACTACTGAAGTGATGGACAAACTTAACAGTCCTGTGTACTTCTGGAATTTGGGAGTTTCCGGCTTGGAGCAATGTCTAATTGCTGACGACGGTGGACTGGTGTTCAAATCAGTCGAGACGTATAAAAAGCCTCATAACATAGACCCTTTAATATATGTGTTCGAGTACATCAACAATTTCGGCGGTAATGGAGTTTTCATCCTCGGAGATGTTCACCCTTTTGTGGGTAAAAACTCCCTGCAATTGAGTTGGGAAGTTCTCACCAGAGTAAAAAACTTGTACCATCGCCTCAAACCGACTGAAAAGCGAATTGTATTTTTAGGTCAAAACATTCAACTGCACGAATCCCTGCTGAGACTAATTCCTTGCTGTGAAGTTCCTTTGCCCAGCATTGAGCAAATTCAAGACCACTTAGAATCATATTTGCTGTATTTGCAAGAATCTGCCAGTGAGCAAGAGGTAACTTTTACCGTATCTCTCACCACTGAAGATAAAGAAACCTTGGCAAGGGCAGCTTTAGGCTTGACGCTGGAGGAAATCAGCGACTTTCTGCGGCTGACTGTTAAGGAGCGATTAACTTCTAAAGGTATAGTAATTGATACTACGGTCATCCCTTTGGTTGTCGAATACAAAACCCGCCTACTGTCTCAAATGGGTATCGAATTGGGTAAATTGGCGACCATACCCTTTGGTGGTTTGGATTTATTGCGGGATTGGTTGCAACGCCGCCGCCGGTTATTTTCCCAAGAAGCGCGATCGCTAAATCTACCCCAACCTAAAGGTGTGTTACTGGCAGGGCCACCAGGGACGGGTAAATCGATAGTAGCAAAGAACATTGCAACCATACTCAATCTTCCACTGCTGCAATTAGACATTGCCTCGATGCTTGGTAGCCTGGTGGGAGAATCTGAGGGCAATGTCCGCCGCGCACTCAAGACTGCTGAAGCGATCGCACCTTGTATCTTGTGGATTGATGAGGTTGAAAAAGCACTTTCAGCTAATGGTGATACCTCTGGAGTCTCACAAAGAATTCTGGGGAATATCCTCACTTTCATGTCTGAATGTACGGCGGGAGTGTTTGTGGTGGCAACTTGTAATGACCCTACAGCGCTGCCTATTGAGTTCAAGAGGAAAGGGCGGTTTGATGAGAATTTCTTCGTTGACCTGCCTACTGAGTTGGAACGTTGCCAGATTCTCAAGATTCACTTAGAACGGTTTGGTATAGAAGTTCCGCAGGAATATTTAGAGGCGATCGCTGCTAGCACTGACAAATTTAGTGGTGCTGAGTTAGAAACCCTGGCATCAGAAGCAGCTCTACTGGCTTTCGATGAAGGAAGACCTCAGCAAATCACACTGGCTGATTTAGAAAATTGTCAGCAAAACATCACCCCCTTAGCGATTCAAGATGCTGCTGTTGAGCGGATGCAGTCTTGGTCAAAGATTGGGCGACCAGCTTCCAGTCCTGTGCAGGTATCTAAGAAAGGTCTTCGTACTTCTAGGTTCCGTACTAATTAGCTATTCCCAAATTAGTAATGATTTGAAGCTTTTGTCAAATGAACATCTGTTGTTGAGATATTCATTTGACATGGCAATAGTCTACTTTGAATTAGGTCAAAAATATGGAAATTTACTTAATATTCGTAGATGCGGTTCATAACAGTAACAAATTCTGGAGTGCAAAAGTTGAGCAAGGTAATCTAACTGTTGAGTGGGGTAGGGTAGGCTACAAATCTCAGCAAAAAGTACACTCTTTTGGTAATTATCAACAAGCAATTTCTAAATTCCACAATCTCGTGGCTGAGAAGAAAATGAAAGGCTACCGAGAAAGCCAACCTCAAATTGATAGTACTTCTGATTCTTTAGAAATCAAAAGAGCTATCCAATTACTGGAGATTTTGCGCCCTTATGTAGCACAAAGACAATTTGCCAATAGAAATTATCTAGAGACATTAAACCAATATTTGAAAATTGTTCCTACACCTTTAGGAATGAAAATAGACCCGTCTCGAATATACCGCGATGTTGCAGATGTCGATCATCAACTATCACTGCTGAACTCTTTGTTGGAAACTGATTTTGTGCTGGCTGATAACACTACAGAAGAATCTGCTAATAACAGCAAAGTTATTAGTTTAAAAAGCATTGGAAAGAACTTTTGGAGGCATTTGTAGAACTTAATAATTCAGGAGCAGAGCCAGATACTCCGAAAGCTGTGATCAGAATAAAGGCTTACCTGAGAGCCGTTAAATGGGATATACAGCAGAATTCAGGAGTCAGAAGTAAAACAGGCTTTATATCTGGCTTTGAGACTTTGAGACTTAGCTTGTGTACAACACTTTCCTTGAAATCCGCTGTATCAGTAAAACTCTGTATGTCTCACAGAGTAAAAGCATCTGATTCAAAGCTTCCCAATCTTTATTTTCTGCTATCGCAGTCACTTTTCTAACAATGACGCAACCAGAAATAAATCATCATGACTCAAACAGCATCGAAACAAAGGGTAAAGCCTGCCAATCAGACAAAAAAAACAAGTGTAGCTACTCCTAAAGGCGAAAATGAAGTATCAGCAAATATCCCAGAAATATCTACAGGTAAAAATAAAAAATCTACATCTCCTGATGCTGATATTTCAACTGAACCTATCTCAAATAAGCGTACTAGTAAACGTTCTGCCAAATCAGAGTTAAACTCTCAACCACTTATAGAATCAGGAATGGAGGTAATCTGCTCACAAACTAAATTTCACGATGCACTCTCTTTAGTTAGTTGTGCTACCCCAGCTAAACCTACCCATCCGATTCTTGCTAATGCTCTAATCATTGCAGATATCGAAACACAACAGATACATTTAACTGTTACTGATTTAGCATTAACAATTCAGGCAAGTTTTGAAGCCCAGGTGTTGCTCAAGGGTGAAATTACTGTGCCAGTGGAAATGCTATTTGAGATAGTTAAGCATTGCCCTAATGGTAATATTAGCCTCAGTAGTCAGACTCAGATTATACAGCTTATTGATGAGGATAAGCAAACAAAAGTCTGCTCTCTCAGTTTATCTGATACTGATGGAAAATATGAAATTAGAGGCATTAGTGCTGAAGAATTTCCACCTAGTTCTACAATTGATGCTACTCCCATTCCTCTGCCAACAACAGTTTTCAAAGATGGTTTGAAAGGTGTAATTTATGCTGTAAGCACTGATGAAAATAAATATATCTTGACCGGAGTTCATATCCAACTTACACAGGAGAAGTTAAAGTTTATTGGTACTGATGGGCATCGAGTCGCAACCACTGAACTTTCAACTCAAGGAATTGGTAGAAAACCCCGTAAACAAGTAGAATCTGAAGAGATAATCCAATTTACTATTCCCGGCCGAGTCCTCAAGGAACTAGCGCGGAACTTGGATGATTCTGTCGAATTCATTAATCTGTTGTATGATGCTCAAAGTAATCGCTTGGGTTTTGCTTGGCAAGATATTATCCTCAGATGTCAATGTCTCGAAGGAACTTACCCTGACTGCGAACAGCTATTGGCAAGATTTAGCTTTGACCGAGAAGTAATCCTAGAAAAAGCATTCTTAGTCAAAGCACTGGAACGGTTAGCTGTGTTAACAGATAAAAAAGAGAAAGGTATTTACTTACAGTTTGATGGAAGTTTGCAGCAGCTACGATTATCAATTGAACGGGAGTTTGGCAAAGGCGATCAGGTTATTGCTGCTCATCTACCATCAGAAATGTCATTGAATATTCAGTTTAACCTCAAGTATTTAGTAGAAGCAGCCAAGGCAATTCCTAGTTCCGCTATCAAAATGCACTTGCAACAATCAGATCATCCTACCATGTTGGTTCCTTATGGAGATAGACCAAATCCAGAACTGCAAATGGAAATGCGTCAATTCTTACTGCCACTGTATACTCTAAATGCTTAACTAAAGTAGAAGATATGGCACTGGCTTTTAATTGTGCTTTAGTGCCTTCTTCCTTAAAGGTTTCACCGTAGCAAAATAGTAAAATTGTATGCTAAGTCCGAAAGCTTTACAGGGTAAACATTTCAGTAAAAGCGCCTCAACCATGACTTAACAAAGGATGCGGCAACAATCATTGTCAAAAGCTGAGATTGTCGGGAAACGGATGCACTTAAAGGCGCATTTCCGGCTAATAAGGTGGGAGGGATAATACCCTCCATCAACTTAACTCTCAATTATGCTTTGTTTGTTGAAATTTCACTAATTTCATCTAAAGGAGGTGTGAATACCTCTACTATGTGTCCATTAACATTTTCAGTAAAAATAAGCTGTGAACATTTGGAACGTAACGCTTTCCAAAGCATCGTTTCTTCATAATTGTCAAGTTCTTTGGGAATGTAATCTAGGAGAGTTTTAGAGCAGACAACAATTAATCGCTCTTGAACTCTCGAAAATGCAACATTTGAACGATTGAGATTAAGGATAAATTCCACATTCTTACTAATTGCGGATGGATCACTTGCTGTTGCAGAAATAATTACATTTAAACGTTCACCACCCTGTAATTTTTCTACAGTATCAATGACATCAACAGCATTTTCATAATATTTTTTCAACTTTGTTTTAAGTAGTGTTCTTTGGGCGCGATGGGGTGTAACAATTGCAATAGAACCATCATCAAGTTCCCCACCTGCATCAAGAATATTTTTGATAATTTCTATTTCAAGTTGATTGCTACGTCTTGACTGACGTTCAGAATGAAGAACAAGATAAAGACCTCTGTTTCCTTGTAACAGGTTTTCCCAAATTCCGTTAACTTCATTTTGTTTTATATCTTGGTTTTTGTCTTTTCCTTGCAATTCAATATCATCTAACCGATAAAGACGTGCAATAAGTTCACGAATCACTGGTGGTAAACGAAAAGTAAAGCTTAAAGCAGAACGCAAAATTGCTTCATCACTAACTTCAATATCTGAGTTTTCTTTGAGATTTTGAATTGCTTGATATGCACTTACATAAGGTTGGTAAAGGATAACAGGAGGACGGTCTTCATTTTCCCAGTCGTGGGTAACAATAGGAGAAAGCTGTCGATGATCTCCTGCTAACATAATCTCACCGTCATTTCTGACTAATGTAGCTAAAGCAAGAAAGTGTGGAAATACCATCATGCTTGCTTCATCTACGATTAGAGTAGTTGTTTGAAATCCTTGAGGATAATGATTAATGAACTTCGGTTTACTATTTAATTCATTTACCATTTTTAAAATAGCATTGGTTGTCCCACCAATAACTAATACCGCATTTGACCGCATTTTGTTTATATTTGTTACACAAGGTTTGGACTTGAAAGTAGTAATACTTGTACCCTGAAATTCGTCGTCATTTTTAGAGTCAACTCGACTAAGTTGAATGGATGGTACTTTTAAGTTTAAATTATTTGCGTGCTGTTCTAAACTTACTAAAAGACTGTCTAAACGTAAAAGTAAATTATCTACGGCTGTATAAGTATGAGCCGTAATAAGAACAATATCGCCAGCAGAACGACGTGCTAATATTCTCAGAAAACTAGCGATCGCTGTTGTTTCTGTTTTACCAGTTCCTGGTGGCCCTTGTAAAAGCTGAATCCTTGTTTTTAGTCCATTTATAACTGCTGCAATTTGTTTATCATCTAGTTTTTTGCTTTTTGGTAGTGGTAAAGATTTGAGGAAATTTTGATATTTTTCTAAATCACTAGCTGAAGGAGCAGTTTGTGGTGAAATTTGAGGATTTTGGGGAGCTAACCACTGACAAATATGATTTCCTTGACTGTCTTGTAGTTTCTGATCAACCCTTCCAGCAACAAAATCTGAGGGGCTTTCATCAATAGTGCCATAGTCATAAATATCTTCTTCGTTTCTATAAAAACGACCACGAAGTTGATAACGAGATGAACTGTTTGTTTGTCTAACTGTAAGTTCAATATCTCCACTATCCCAGTCAATTTTTTCTACAACACAGGTACTTCCACCACCTAAAAGTTGGTTTATTGTTTGACCTTGATATGGATCATTAGAACTAGGACTAAGCCTTACGAAAGAATCTTGATCAATTGTGCAGTTAGCTTTCAAAACTTCAGAAGAAATATTGTATTCATCAAGATTAATCTCTGCTGTTAGTTTATTATTACCATGTGACGTTATATTTTTAACAGGAATTGTTCGCCCCAAAGAAACACGATAGATAGGTGGGACTAAATGACTTGCAATCCAATCTGTTACCTTAACGTGCTGATCTAAACGGAGAAAATCAATACCCGCTTGGGCAGCATCATCTACACCTAAATTGAAATCGGGTAAATCAGCAATGGTCAAAGATTCTTTCGTTATTTCTGAATTCTTAAACCGAATTCCCTCTTCAACCCATCTGATAGCATGAGTACGAGCGCGAAAATACTCTTTTAAATAATTCGGTTGTTGTGCTTTGTTGTAACGTTCAATGGAGTTTTTTAATTTTGGTGAAAGTATTGGATCATTAGGGTTAGGAAGTTGTCGCCAATAGGCACGCCAATAAGCTGCACTTAGAGAATTAAAGTATCTTAGTCTAACTTCAAACGGATGTTTACGGGCATTTTGATAATTGGATGTTGCCCATTGATTATTACTATCTATCTCTAAATTTGTTTTAAAATCGAATACATCTTGAGAGAAAACTTGATCTAAATTAACCAGCTGCCCTGCAATCTTTCGTCGCCAGTGGTAACGTCGTCCAAACCACTTAAGAGAGGTTACAACTGCTAAATCTCTCCCCGTCCATCCTAAAGCATAACGATGATATACTTCATCATAAAGACAAGAATAAATCAATTGTTCTGAACTTTCCCGACACCCCAGTAACTCTTGTAAATGACTCAGTAGTTGGGAACTAACACGAGAACAGCCATCAACCAATTGGGTTATTTCTTGGCGTGACCAAACATAAAAATGAATTGGAGCTTTTTTTGTTTCTGCGACTTCAGCGATCGCATCAACTAATTCTAATAAGAATGCTTGTATTAGCTCTTTCTCAGAACCATTGTCTTCTTTATAATCACCTGTCCATGCAGACCTTTTGAATTGGATTAAATCTTTGCCTTCAAGTTCTTTTTCTTTATAAATAGGTTTGTTGTTATCATCGTGTCCTTCTTCTATATATTCTTTAATGTTAGGGTTTGGTTGCCATTTGTTATTTTCATTTTTCTCAAATTTCGGATCTACTTTCCCTTCACTTTTAGTGACATGAGCAGCCAGCGCACCTATTCGATTTTCAACATAGTCGTACTCAACTGAAAGATAGACGCGAATAAGACGCTCACCATCGACTAAATGTTCTGGAAGTTGACTTTGACCTGAGTATCCTGGAAGTGCTTCAACTTCATAGCTTTCTGGGTCACAATCTCCATCAGGAAGGGTACTCTTGCGAGTTTTGGCTTTTAATTTAAGAAGTTCTAAATTCTCTGTGAAACTTATATCTTTTTGAATTTGAGCAACTTGATTTCCTGCTAAATCGAGGTCAGCTAAATCATCAATAGTCTTGACACCTGCTTTATGCAACGCAGTAACAATTGATGAATCTATTCCCAACAATTCTAAACGATGTTCTCTTGCGCTCTCAGCTAAACAATGAACACTTAATGTACAGTCACTACATTTTTGGTCTAACTGATAATCTAAGTCACCTAAGTTAGCTTGGACAATACGGTGCAGTGATCCATCAGAGGCTATTAGACGATTAATATCAGCTTCTATCGTATCCAGATTGAGGGCTTCAGATTTGAGAATATCCTGACTTTTATTAGTATTTTCATCAATGCGAACAACAACACATTCTATATTTTCAGGCTTGATGTTGATTCCATTAATGGTGATTTGATTGTCTTGTATTAGTTGGCGCACCAGCATCCGATATAAAGCAACCTGCACGCGATGATAAGTTCGATCTTTTCGAGAGGCTTTACTCTCAACTAATCGTAGTTTAGGTTCGTTGTTTTCCCATAGCAAAATTACAAAGTCAATTTTTCCACGAATATTAAATTCTCCAAGATTTCCTTCTATGGAAATCTCTCGCCCATAAGCTTTTCGCTCATGTGCGATATTTTGTATTTTTTTAACAAAGATATTCCAATCAGTTACTTTATTTTGATCTGAATTTTGACTGATTTGATTGAAATCAATTAAACCCTCTTTTTGAAGTGAAGTTTCCCATTCATTCTCTCTTCTTCGACCTTCTTCTTCCAACACTGGATCTAAGGAAGTATCAAAAATTAAGTTAGAAAAAGGAATGTTTTTAGCAAGTTCATAATCATTAAACTTTAACTTAAAACGCCGATCACAGGATTGATAACGAATATATTCAGCAATATCGGTAACTCTAACTGATGGTCTTTCTATTGACATGATAATACCAATTATATGTATAGTTTTTGAGGTATACAGAGTCAATTTTGCCTCTGAAAATATCCGCAGCATCCCAGAGGTGCTTTTTTAGTTGCTGCTGGGTCATTTTACTGACGTATGTTAGGGCTAGGACATTGGATAGTCCTTCTGCTTCGGTTTGCGATGCTTTTTAACTCGCTCTGTAAGAGCGTAACTCGTTTAAGGGTAATATTCATTTATACCGCCAGTTTGGTCTATTGCTACTCACGAGCGAATATTTGGCTAAATGCCATCGGTGCTGAATAACTTTACCGTAGCTTTTGACTTTAACTACTTCAATTGTCTCTGGTCTCAACTCATTTTGATTAAACTTTTGTAACACCTGTTCATCTCTCGGTTCTGTTATAGCACTTAATATGAGATAAGTTGCACCTTTTACTTGCCAAGACATATCTTTTAAACCCTAAATAACCCACTTTAATAAAACTAAGTAGTTGCACGCAATTAATTACACTAAATCTGGGCTATAAGTCTTGTCTAGTAAAGAACAAATCTCTAATTAATTCTGTTGGATTAATTAACTAAATTTCACTTAAAATCATATCCCCTTAACAGGGGTAAAGGCGACAACTTAAAGTTAATAAATCCTATGTCTACAGTCGCCCTACATCGAAAATATCGACCCCAGACAATAGCCGAATTAGTTGGACAGCCCTACATCAAAACTGCTCTGACTAATGCTGTAAAATACCTGCAAATTGCACCAGCTTATTTATTCACAGGTTCTAGAGGCACAGGTAAAACTTCAACTGCTCGGATATTTGCTAAATCCCTCAACTGCCTCAACACTAAAAAACCAACTGACCAATTTTGTGGTATTTGTCAATCCTGCCGTTCAATTGAAACCAGTAATAGCCTAGATGTTAGTGAAATTGATGCTGCTTCTAATAATGGTGTAGATGATGCCCGTGCTTTAATTGAGCGAAGTACCTTAGCACCTGTTGCAGGACGTTACCGAATTTTTATTCTCGATGAGTGCCATTGTCTAACCGGTAACGCCTTCAATGCCTTACTTAAGTGTATTGAAGAACCACCACCTCATGTTGTTCTCATTCTCTGCACAACAGAACTGCACAAGGTATTACCTACTATTGTCAGCCGTTGTCAGGTCTTTAATTTCCGCACTTTGTCTGTTCAGGCAATTGTGCAGCACCTCGGTATTGTAGCAGATGCAGAATCTATCTCTATTGATGAGGAGGCACTGACAGCGATCGCTCGACTCAGCGATGGTGGATTGCGGGATGCACTGCAATTACTGGGTCAGGTGAGTCTTTTAGATGAAGATATCACTGCTAATCATGTCATGGAAATCGCTGGTGGTGTGACAGAAACAGAATTAATGTCAATTTTACAGGCAATATCCACCAACAACACCTTTAATATCATGTCCGGATGATCGCTTACGATAAAGCTAGGAAGTAAAAATATGACT